>JBOHAK010000485.1:0-2579 GCA_050697795.1 Gaiellaceae bacterium | reverse complement strand
GGCTCGCCCGGCGGCGCTCCCCTCCCAGTAGGCTCCGGGCGGGGATGGGCGTCACGACGACCACGCCGGATTCGCGCGCGGCCCTGCCGCTCGTCGCCCCGCACGTGCACCGCACGCCACTTCTGACCTCGCGGGTGCTGAGCGAGGCGACCGGCTACGACGTACGGGTGAAGGCCGAGTGCCTCCAGCGCACGGGCTCCTACAAGATCCGGGGCCCGCTCGTGAAGCTCGAGCGGCTGACGCAGGAGGAGCGTGACCGCGGCGTGGTCTGCTCGTCGGCAGGAAACCATGCGCAGGGCGTGGCGCTCGCCGCCGCGATCAAGGGCGTGCGCGCCGTCGTCTGCATGGCCGAGAACGCCACGCCCGCGAAGATCGAGGCCACGCGAGGATACGGCGCGGAGGTCGTCCTGCAGGGGACGATCTGGGACGAGGCGGACGAGAAGGCCCGCGAGCTCGTCGCCTCCGAGGGCCTGACGTACGTGCACCCGTTCGACGACCTCGACCTGATCGCGGGCCAGGGAACGGTCGGGGTCGAGCTCCTGGAAGACTGGCCCCAGGTGGACGTGGTCGTCGTCCCGATCGGCGGCGGCGGGCTCATCTCCGGGATCGCGGCGTTCCTGAAGCAGGCGAGCTCGGGGATCCGCGTCGTCGGCGTCGAGTCGGCCGACGGGGCCGCAATGAAAGCGAGCATCGCGGCGGGCGAGCGCGTCACGCTCGACCGCTGCGACACGATCGTGGACGGGTTGCGCGTGAAGCGCGTCGGCGAGCACACCTTCGAGCTCGTCCGCCGCTTCGTGGACGAGATCGTGACCGTGCCCGACGAGACGATCTTCGAGAACGTCCGCTGGACGATGGCCCGCACGAAGCTCGTCGTGGAAGGCGCCGCCGCCGCAACGGTGGCCGCGCTCCGCGAGGGGCTCGTCGCGGCGCCGGCGGGGGCACGTGTCGCGTGCGTCCTCTCCGGAGGGAATCTCGACCTCGCCCAGCTCCGCGGGTTCCGCTGGAACTAGTGGCCGAGACAAGAGCAGGGAGGGCTGACATGAGCTATCTGAGAGGCTTCGGCAACGTGGTGTTCCCCGCGAGAGACCTCGCGGCGGGGATCGCGGCCTGGACGACTGTGCTGGGCCGGGCGCCCACGTACCAGGGCGATGACTTCGCAGCGTTCTCGGGCGACGGCGTCGAGATCGGGCTCACCGCGCTGCCCTGGGTCGACCATCCGCTCGTCTTCTGGAAGGTGGACGACATCGAGGAGGCGCACCGCGCGCTGGTCGACGCGGGCGTCACTGCCATGGTGGAGGTCGCCGACGGCTCGCTGGCGGAGCTCGGCACGGCCGCAGTTGCCAACGGCGATCCGGCGACCGGGATCGTCGACGTGCCCGGTGCGCGCCTGGCGGTGCTAAAGGCGGCAGACCATAGCCTCGTCGGGATCAGCCAGGACGTGCCGACGGCCTGGGACTACTAGCGCCGCACGGCGCGGCCGGTGACCTCGTCCACGCGGATGCGGAAGGCGACCGCCGGTCCGTTCCCGCGCCCGCGACGCTCGCCTTCGTCCGTCGCAGCGCGATCCGCGAAGCGCTCGGCGAGGAGCGCGAGCGCCCGCTCGGCGTCGGCGCCTTCGAGCTCCTCATAGGCCCCCTGGACGATCGCGCTCCGCCAGCTCCCCCGGCCGTCGTACTCGTCCACCTCGAAGCAGACGCGCGGGTTCGCGCGCATCATGCGGATCTTCCGGCCCTCGAGCGAGTAGGCGTAGAACCCGTCGCCGTCGTAGGCGTAGATCACCGGGACGACGTACGTCACTCCGTCGGCGTGACAACCGATCCGTCCCACCACCTGCGCCCGCAAGAGGTCGTCGATCTCGGCGCGGTCCAGCTCCGCGATCACCGGTCCAGCCTAGCCAGGACGGATATCAGAAACGACCGCCTCTCCGCGACTCAGTCGTATCCTGCGCCTGCCATTGGGCGTGGCCGCTTCCGCTCGCGGGCATAGAGGCCGACTGAAATCCACGAAGATCGCGACGTTGAAGGGAACCAGGAGCGCTAAGACGACCTTCGCCGTCCAGGCGAATTCGAGAACGGCAAGAGCTGCCATGCGCAGCCAGACACTCGACACACGCGGCGGACGGTTCGCGGCGGGGCCTGCCACTTCCCAGTTTGCTATCGGCTCCGCCGTGTTCTGAGCTGAATCACCCTGAGTGCGGGCACGGGCAGCCGACGAGAGGCTGAAGAGCGTCCGGCAGGGACGTAGAGTTGCCTTCGTGGAAGCCCTGCTCTTGGCCTGGTTCCGCGAAAACGGCCGCGACCTCCCCTGGCGGAGGACGCGGGACCCGTACGCGATCCTCGTCTCCGAGGTCATGCTGCAGCAGACGCAGGTGGAGCGCGTCGTGCCGCGTTACCTCGCCTGGCTCGAGCGCTGGCCGACCCCGGCGGCTCTCGCTGCGGCGCGGCTCGCGGACGTGATCCGCGAGTGGCAGGGGCTCGGCTACAACCGGCGCGCCGTCAGCCTGCACCGCGCGGCGCGGCGGATCTCGGCCGACGGGTGGCCCGAGGACCTCACCGAGCTCCACGGCGTCGGCCGCTACA
>JBOHAK010000484.1:0-1783 GCA_050697795.1 Gaiellaceae bacterium | reverse complement strand
AGCCGATCCCGCCCAGCCGTACGGCGCGGCACTTCCGTGGCCGAAGGGAGCCGGCGGCAGGGCTGCTCGGGTCGCCGGCGCACACGTCGTGCTGCTCGGCGGCGAGGCGGCGCTCTTCGTCGAGCGCGGCGGCCGCTCCCTCGTCCCGCTCCGCGACCCGGAGGAGGCATGGCTGCGGACGGCGCTCGAGGCCCTCGTCGCCCACGCCCGCCGCACGGGGTTGAAGCGGCTCGCGGTGGAGCGCTTCGACGGGAACCCGGTCGGCGAGACCGAGGTCATGCCGCTCCTCCTCGAGGCCGGCTTCCTCGCGGGGCCGCGGCGGGCCGTGCTGCGAGCTTGAGCCGGGCGGTCTGTCAGGCTCTCGGTACGCCAGGATGGTCATGAGCGTGAGGATGCCACCCGCCAACCTGGACCGTCTTCGCGCCCGTCACCCGGCAACGTATGAAGAGATCCGGATTCGGCCGCCGCGGCGGCGGCGGCGGGACGCCCCGGTTCGCACTACACGCGGTGTGAGGACAGGCACGCCAGATGCCCGAGGGTGACGCCCTCCATCGCGCGGCTCAGCGGCTGCAAGTGCTCGAGGGAGAGGTCGTCGCCGTCGAGACCCCGCACCCGCGCGCGGCCGTGCTGCGGCTCGCCGAGCGGCTCGACGGGCGCCGCCTCGAGCGCGTGCAGGCGGTCGGCAAGAACCTCGTGCTCGGGTTCGAGGGCGGGCTCGTGCTCCGCAGCCACCTACGCTCGCGCGGGCGCTGGCGCGTACAGGCCGCCGGGACGGAGCCGTTCGGCATGCCGTGGCTCGTCCTCCGGGGCCGGGAGCGCCAGGCCGTCCTGTGGAACGGCCCCGTGCTGGAGCTCACCCGCGGGCGGTCTCCGACGGTCGCCCGCCTCGGCCCCGACGTGATGGCCGACCCGCCCGATCTCGACGGCATGCTCGAGCGCCTCCGCGGGGGCGACCAGGGGCGCGAGGTCGGCGACGCCCTCCTCGACCAGCGGCTCGTCGCCGGCGTCGGGAACATGTGGAAGGCGGAGGCGCTCTTCGCGGCGGCGATCTCGCCCTGGCGGCGCCTCAGCGAGCTCTCCGACGAGCAGCTGCGCGACCTCCTCGCCACCGCCGCGCGGCTCATGCAGGGCCCGCGAGGGCGTCACCGCGTCTACCGCCGCGCCGGACGGCCGTGCCCGCGGTGCGGAACGCTCGTGCGCTCGTATCCACAGGGCGACGACGCCCGGACGGCCTACTGGTGCCCACGCTGTCAGGCAGGAACGGAGCCCGCGGGGGCGTAACCGTTCCGCGTGTCCGACCGGGTTTCAGACCACCGGCCTCCGTCCGGGGGCGCGCCGAAGGCGCCGCGCTCCCCGCAGGTCTTCGCGGCGCTCCGCTCGTTCTGCCTCGGGGCGTTCTTCGACCTGGGCATCGAGCTCGAGCAGGGGGCGGACATCCCCGTCGCGCTCGAGGAGCACGCGGGCCCGAACCGGCCGACGCTCTACGAGTACCGGCCGCTCGTGGGCGCCTTCGTCGAGGAGCGGGCCGGCCGGCTGACGCTGCGCGAGGACGCGCGCGAGGCGCTCGCAGCGCTCAAGGACGAGCCCGCAGCCGGGATCTTCGCGGGGGCACACGCCGACGAGCGCGTCGGGGAGGACGAGGCGCTCCGCCGCACCGTTCTCGTCCCGCTCCTCGTCCGGACGGCCGAGAGCTGCGGCGGCTTCGACTGGGACGACGCCGCGTTCGACCGTGCCTATGTCGAGCTCGAGGAGTCGCTCTTCCGCGGTCGACGCGCCTATGCGG
>JBOHAK010000483.1:0-3682 GCA_050697795.1 Gaiellaceae bacterium | reverse complement strand
TGACGCCGAACCGCGTCATCGGAAGGCGCGCCCCGAGCGCGCTCAACGTCTGCCCGTCCTCGCGGAAGAGCTCGTCGAGGAGGCTCCGACGCGCCGGAGCGGCGAGGGCTCTGAACACCGCGTCCATAGCGAGGAACTATAGGTGACGTTTTGGTCACATGTCAAACCACCGCGAGTCGGAAGTGACCGCGCCCGGATCGATACCGTCCCGCCGTGTCGTGAACTCCAGGCGGCCCCGCGACCATGAGTGATTGGATGGACGGGTTGCCCGATGCGCCGATCATCGCGAGATCGCGACACGAGCCGAAGGTCTTTGCGGAGATCTTCGAGCGCCACTTCGCCGTGATCCACGGCTACTTGCAACGGCGAGTAGGTCCCGGCCGGGCAGACGATCTCGGCGCCGACGTCTTCCGAATCGCCTTCCAGCAACGCGCTCGCTTCGAGCCCCTCCGCGAGAGTGCACTTCCCTGGCTGTACGGCATCGCCACCAACCTCGTCCACCAGGACGAGCGCTCCGAGATCCGCCGCCTGCGCGCACTCGCGCGGCTCGAGGGTCAAGCCGTGGATGCTGAGTCCACCCTCGAACGGGTTGCGGAGCGCGCCGACGCGGAATCACTGAGAGCGCCGCTGTTCGAGGCGCTCTCAGGGCTCGAGGCGCGGGATCGCACCGTCCTGCTCCTCGTCGCATGGGAAGAGCTCACGTACGAGCAGGTCGCGGAGGCCCTCGAGATCCCGGTCGGCACCGTCCGCTCCCGCCTGAGCCGGGCCCGCACACGGGTCCGGCAGGCCCTCAACGCTCCGGTGCACGAGCGCTCCGGTTCGCTCCGCGGTGTCCTCGGAGGTACCGATGCCCGGTGAGCTCGACTCCCTCCGGCGGCTCCGGCCTCCAGTCCACGCGCCCAGGGCCAGAGCTGTCGCGCGGGCGCGGGAGGTGCTTTCGGCGGAGATGGACGCGGAGCCCCGAGCGTCTCGGCCGCAACGCTGGAGCAGTCGCTGGGGGGCCCGGCGCTGGCTCGTGCCCTCCATCGCCGTGGTGGCGCTTGGAGCCGGCGGCCTGGCAGCGGCCGGCCTCGAGCTCACGGACTGGTGGACGGGCGCCGACCCGCCGGTGCGGCCCGACGAGGTGGCGGCTGTACTCGACCATGAGGATTCTCCCCGGGGCGCGTCGACCGGCGCGATCGACGCGCAGGTCGAGCTGGCTCGAACCGTCGCGCGTGCGCCGGGAGCGTCTCTCGTGGCGGCGCCGGCCGACGATGGCCGGAACGTCTGCATCGTCCGCGTCCCCGAGACCGGCGAGGTGGATCTCACATGCTTCGGCGGCGATTTCCCTCAAGACGACTTCTTCACGGACTGGGTGCACGGCAGCGGCCACGGTAGGGCCTGGTACCTGCTCGGACGCGTCCGCGACCCTGGGGCTGCCCGCCTGGCCCTGTTCGACGAGGTCACGCATCCGTTCGAGCAGGGGACGGCATCGGCGACCGAGCCTCAGCTCGTCGAGGTCGGTCCTGGTGGGTTCTTCCTGGCTCGCGTGCCAGAGACACGCTGGGCCGGGCTCGACCTCGCCTACGCAAGCTTCTCGATCCTCGACGAGAGCGGGGCCTTGCTGCGAAGGATCTGTCGCTACATCGGCCCTTCCCCCGTCACTCCGCTCGCGCTGGGAGGTCGAATGGGCCCCGGGCCTCTCGACGCCAAGGATTCGGACGGCCTCGACGAGCGCACGTGCCCGCCGTCGGGCTCCGCCGTGCGCGCGGCGACGCTCGCACCTGTGACGTCCCCCAGAAAAGAAATGGCCGACCTGCCCGGACGGGATCTCGTGACCGGCGAGCCGTTCAGCCTCTCGCTCCTCGCCGGCGAGCGGGTGATTCTCGCCATGATCCAGGATCTCGCCGTCGTCGAGACGTCGGGCCGGCTGCTGCTCGAGCTACGGAGCTTCAGTCGCCGGCATCCGGATGTTCAGGTCGTCGTGGTCGTGCATTCCGTTCACCACGACATGAGACGCCTGGCGGAGGCGCTCGGCCTTGGATTCCCCGTCGTGCAGGTCCAGGCCGGGGCGAACGCACCAGTGCGCGCCTTTCTCGACGCGCGCGGCCAGTCCAACCCTTTCGTGCTCGCGTTGGACGAGCGAGGCGATGTCACCGGCGAGCTGGCCGTCCCTGACCCCGAGCTTGGCGTTCAACACGCCCTCCTGACGCAGCAGGTTCTGGATCGCCTGCTTGCGACCGCGACATCCGGCTAGAGAGCGCCAAGACCGTAGACCGGCCCCGCCGCGGGCTTCCGGACGGATCCGGACAGGCTCCTGCGGTGTCCGGATCCGTCCGGTCGCGACCGCTCGCGGCCGGTATACCTGCCGGTGTGGAAGCCTTCTCGGCAGTCGTCACGACCGGTATCTACTGCAGGCCCGGCTGCCCGGCCAGCCCGCGGCCCGAGAACGTGACCACGTTCCCGTTCGCCGCCGCCGCCGAGGCCGCGGGGTACCGGGCGTGTCTACGCTGCCGGCCGTACCGGTCGCCGCAGTCCCTCGTCTGGAACGGCCCCGAGCTGGTTTGCCGTGCCGTGCGGCTCATCCTCGACGGCGCGCTCGACGGGGGAACAGAAGCGCAGCTGGGCGCGCGCCTCGGCGTGTCCGCCCGCCATCTGCGGCGGCTCTTCACGGCGCACGTGGGGGTGACGCCCGACGGGCTGGCTCGCTCGGCTCGGACCCACTTCGCCCGCCGACTGCTCGATGACACGGACCTCACGGTCCTCGAGATCGCCTTCGCGGCCGGCTTCGGGAGCGTCCGCCAGCTGAACCGCGCCTGCCAGGACGTCTTCCA
The DNA here is from genome assembly GCA_050697795.1 of Gaiellaceae bacterium. Classification (GTDB taxonomy): domain Bacteria; phylum Actinomycetota; class Thermoleophilia; order Gaiellales; family Gaiellaceae; genus JAIBJN01. The sequence goes on along the minus strand of JBOHAK010000483.1, from coordinate 869 downwards.
GATGCCGCCTCGCGATCTGCGGGCCCGGCGGCGCGTCGCGGATCGTCTCGTCGCGGACGGGGGCCTGCCGCTGCGGCTGCCGTTTCACGGTCCGCTCGACTGGGAGAGGATGGCCGCGTACTTCGCGGCCCGGGCGATCCCGGGCATCGAGCACGTCGATGGACACACCTACCGGCGGACGATCGTGGTCGGCGGCGATGCGGGCGTGCTCGAGCTCGGTCCCGGCGGCGACGACCACCTCGTGCTCCGCGCCCACCTTCCGCACTGGGAGGAGCTGACCCACATCGTGGAGCGGGCGCGCCGGATCCCGAGCCTCGACCTCGACCTGGACGAGCCCGCAGGCCTGCTCGCCGGGGATCCGATCATCGGGCCGTTGCTCCGCGAGCAGCCGGGCCTCCGGGTTCCCGGCACATGGGACCCCTTCGAGACGGGCGTGCGGGCGATCATCGGGCAGCAGGTGACCGTGACCGGCACCAACACGATCGCCGGGCGGCTCGTGGAGAGGCTCGGGACGTCCGTGCCCGGTCTTCGGCAGCTCCGGCTGACCCACACCTTCCCGTCGACGGAGACGCTCGCGGAAGCGGACCTCGGCGGTCTCGGGCTGACGCAGGCGCGAACGGATGCGATTCGCTCGTTCGCCCGCGCCGTCGCCGACGGCGTCATCCGCCTGGACGGCAGCATGAGCCTCGAGCGGCTCGTCGCCGCCGTGACGGCGATCGACGGTCTCGGACCGTGGACGGCCCAGTACCTTGCGCTCCGGCTCGGGGAACGCGACGCCTGCCCGACGGGCGATCGCGGCCTGCAGCGCGCGACCGAGCGCCACGTCCGCCGGTCGGCAACCGGCTTCGGCGAGCTCGCCGAGCGTTGGC
>JBOHAK010000482.1:0-2269 GCA_050697795.1 Gaiellaceae bacterium | reverse complement strand
GGCCAGGGCTGGTAGGCAGCCACGTCCTCGATGAGGACGAGGAGTCCGAGGCTCGACTCCCGCAGGTGGGGAGCCGCCGCCTGGGCGACGAAGAAGCTGCCCTTCGCCGTCGCGCCGAAGGCCGCGTCCCAGTCCTCCTCGCTCACGTCCTCGACGGGGCGCGGAAAGAACCCGCCTCCGGCGGCGTGGACGACGACGTCGAGCCCGCCGAGCTCGACGGCGGCCCGCTCGACGAGGGTGCGCGCCGCCCCCGGATCGGCGAGGTCACCGTCGGCGCGGCCGGCGGCGAGGACTCGGAAGCCGTCGGACTCGAGCCGGGCGGCGACGGCTCGCCCGACGCGACCGGTGCCGCCGGTGACGAGCGCTGCGCGAGAGTCGCTCACATGGGGAACGATAAGCTGCCGCCCGCACAACCGAGACGAGGAAAGGGTGAAATGGCGACCTTGGCTTTCAACCGGGAGGAGATCGCAGCGCGCGAGCTCAAGCCCGAGCTCCTCGAGATGGACGGCATCTCCCGCGCCTCGGTCGAGGCGCACTACAAGCTCTACCAGGGCTACGTCGCGAAACGGAACGAGATCCTCGCCCGGCTCGGCGAGGTCGACCTCGGCGCCGCGAACCAGGTCTACTCGGAGGTGCGTGGCCTCAAGACGGACCTGTCCTTCGCGGTCGGCGGCGTGAAGAACCACGAGATCTACTTCGAGCACCTGGGCGGTGGCGGCGGCGCGCCGACCGGCGCCGTCGCAGCGCTCATCGACCGCGACTTCGGGAGCGCCGACGCGTGGCGCGCCGACCTGACGGCGACGGGCATGGCCGCGCGGGGCTGGGCCTGGACGGCCTACGACTGGGACGAGCAGCGCCTCTTCAACTACCTGGGCGACGCGCAGAACACGTTTCCGATCTGGAACGCGACCCCGCTCGTCGCGCTCGACGTCTACGAGCACGCGTACTTCCTCGACTACCAGACCGACCGCGCCTCCTACATCGACGCCTTCCTCGGCAACCTCGACTGGGGCGTCGTGAACGACTGGGTCGCGCGCTACGCCATCGAGCTGTGAGGGGACGAGCCTGACCGACGTGCTCCTGATCGCGGCCGGCTACCTCCTCGGCTCGATGCCCTGGGGCTACTGGCTGCCGCGCCTCCTCGTGGGCGTGGACGTACGCACGTTGGGGAGCGGGAACGCGGGAGCGACGAACGTCTGGCGCTCGCTCGGCTTCAAGCTCGGGCTCGCCGTCGCGGCCCTCGACATCGCCAAGGGTGCCGCGGCCGCGCTGCTCGGGCTCTGGCTCGGCGACCACGTCGTCGCCGTGCTCGCCGGCGTCGCCGCCATGGTCGGCCACTGGCGGCCGCTCTTCCTCCGCTTCGCCAAGGGCGGGAAGACCGTCGCGACGACGGGCGGGGTCGCGCTCGCGCTCGCGACGCTCCCGGCGCTCGCCGCCGCCGGCACGTGGATCCTCGTCTTCCTGCTCACCCGCTACGCCTCGGTCGCCTCGATCGTCGCGGCCGTCTCGCTGCCGCTCTACGCCCTCCTCTTCGGCGCGGAGTGGCCCGTGCTCGCCTTCACGACGGGAGCGGCGGTCGCCATCCTCGTCCTCCACCGGGCGAACGTCCGGCGCCTGCTCGCCGGCACCGAGAACAGGATCGATCTCCGCCGCACCCGCGGCGCGACGCTCGGAGCATCGCCGAGGCCGCTCCGGTCGAAACGGGTGTGATCGTCCTCGTCCTCGCCGCTAGACGGCTCTGAGCCAGTCGCGGAGCTCGGTGTGGCGGGCCGAGTGCCCGCCGTTCGCCAGCTCGCCGCGCAGCTCCCCGACCGTCCCGAAGCGCTCCGCGAGGACGTCGTGGTTGTGGATCGTCTCGAAGTTGACCTGGCGGGCGAGGACGAAGTCCCGGTCGTCTAGGGCGTCGTAGGCGTCCAGGGCCCCCCTCACCATGAGGCGCACCGAGTCCTCGACGAAGCGGGGGGAGAGATGCGCGTGCTCGACGACGAACAGCTCGTCGGGGCGCTTGAGCAGCTCGTAGACCGGCGAGCTCATGGACGCCTCGACGAGCGCGACGAGGTCCTCGGCGTCGAGGCGCAGGTCGGTCCCGAGGTAGAGCGTCCCCCGGCCGCGCTGGTTGTGCGTGGCGAGCGGGACGAGCTCCAGGATGCGCTCCACATCGGCGCCGTCGAAGCCGGCTTCGCCGAGGCGCTCGGTCGCCTGGTCGCGGACGAGCCCCTGCGCGCACGGGCCGGCGTTCCACCCGGTGGCCTCCACGCCTACGATCCGG
>JBOHAK010000481.1:0-14117 GCA_050697795.1 Gaiellaceae bacterium | reverse complement strand
GGTCGACGACCGCGGTCCAGGCGGCGTCCAGCTGGCGCGCCGGGGCGGGGGAGCGTCGCCCGGCGACGCGATAGGGCTGCTCGACCAGCGCGACGCTTACGCCCTCCGAACGGGCCGCCTCCGTCGCGGCCACGAGGTCTCCCGACGTCACGCCTCCGGCCGCCCCGTGCCCGAGCACGAGCGCGGCTCGCGGCTCGTCGACCGGATGCAGGTGGGCGTTCGCCGGGCCGTGCGGGGTCTCGACCTCGAGCACCGTCACGCCGGTGATACTGCCAGCCCGCGCCCCGCGGCTAGGCCGCGAGCTCGTCCGGAAGGCCGAAGAGCGCGAAGACCTCGGGCGTGCGAAAGGCAGTGATCTGGCTGATGCGCGCGCCGTCCAGGGTGAGGACCTCGAGCGCGATCGGCAGGTAGCTGCCCGCTCCGGGATCCCGCTGGTAGGTGCCCAGTGCCGGCTGCCCGTTGGCGCGCGTCGGGACGTAGCGCAGGCGAGGAGGCGGCCCACCGGGCATGAGCCACGAGTCGCCGAGCGCGTCGCGGCCCCGATACCAGTCCGCATACGGCGGCATCGCGAACGTCGCGTCCTCGGCCACCAGCGCGAGGATCGCGTCGACGTCTCCCCGCTCGAACGCGTCGACGAAGCCCTCGACGAGGTCGCGGATGCCGTCGTCGCCGAGGGTGCGAAGGGTGGCCTGCTGGCTCCGGGAGGGCAGGCGCTCGTCGACGGTCTTACGGGCGCGCTGCAGGGCGCTGTTGACCGACGCCACGGTGGTCTCGAGCGACGCGGCGACCTCGCGGGCCGAGAAGCCGAGCACCTCGCGGAGGACGAGCACGGCCCGCTGACGCGCCGGCAGGTGCTGGAGCGCAGCGATGAAGGCGAGCTCCACGGCCTCGCGCTGCTCGTAGCGGGCCTCGGGCGCGGCGTACCCCTCCTCGAGGCCCAGCCTCTCGTCCGGGTAGGGCTCCAGCCAGACGGGCTCGACGAGCGGCTCGCCGGGAGCATCGTCGGAGCCGGCCGGAGGACCGTAGTCGATCGGCAGCACGCGCTTGGGACGTCGCGCGGCCGCGTCGAGGGAGGCGTTGGTCGCGATCCTGTAGAGCCAGGTCCGCAGCGAGCTTCGGCCTTCGAGGCCGCGCAGCCCGCGCCACGCGCGGAGCAATGCGTCCTGGAGGGCGTCCTCGGCGTCGTGGACGGAGCCCAGCAGGCGGTAGCAGTGGGCATGGAGCGCCGCGCGGTGGGGCTCGACGAGGAGCCGAAAGGCGTCCTCGTCACCTCCGCGGGCCGCGTTCAGCAGCTCGCGCTCCTGCGTGCTCGTGCTCGTGGAGATGGCGCACATTCTCACGAGGTTAGACCGCCGATGCGCGGCAGACTCATCGCCCGCGATGAATCTCGGCGCCGACGTCGGTCCAAGAAGACAGGATGGCGCCCGCCTTCACCAATCCCGTGGTCCACCTCGAGCTCCAGACCTGCAACCTGCCGCGCGCGTGCGGCTTCTACACGCGGCTCTTCGGCTGGCGCGCCGAGCGGATCGACGTCGGGTCCGCCTCCTACCTGGCGCTCGAGCTGGGCGACGGCATCGAGGGCGGGGTCGTCGAGCGCGACACCGAGCGCGCCCTCTGGCTCCCCTACGTCGAGGTCGCCCACGTCGGCGAGACGACGGAGCTCGCCCGCGAGCTCGGGGCGTCGGTGCTGCTGGAGCCGAGGGAAGGCCCAGCGGGATGGCGCAGCGTCGTCGCGGCGCCCGCCGGGGCCGAGGTCGCCCTCTGGCAGCCCAAGACCGGCCGCCGGCGATGAGTTTCGCCGCGCGCGCCGGTCGTAGTGCAGAGAGGAAGCGATTGGAAGGGATGACATGATCGAGGTGACTTCGAACGACGGGACGACCATCGGATTCGACCGGCTGGGCGAGGGGCCGCCGGTCGTCCTCGTGTGCGGGGGATCGACCGCGCGCTCGGCGAACGCGCCGCTGGCCGCCCTCCTGGCGCGTCGCTTCACCGTGTTCAACTACGACCGCCGGGGGCGAGGCGACAGCGGGGATACGCCGCCCTACGCGGTCGAGCGCGAGGTCGAGGATCTCGGCACCGTCATCGCCGCGGCCGGCGGCTCCGCCGCCGTCTACGGCACGTCCTCCGGCGCGGCGCTCGCGCTCGAGGCGGCGGCCCGCGGGCTTCCCGTCACGAAGCTGGCGCTGTGGGAGCCGCCGTTCATCGTCGACGGCAGCCGTCCACGACCGCCGGCGGACGCGGCGGCGACCTACGAGAAGCTGGTCTCGGCGGGACGCCGGGGCGACGCGGTCGAGTTCTTCATGGCGGAGGTCGTGGGCCTTCCCGCCGAGTTCGTCGCCCAGGCGCGTCAGGCACCGTGGTGGCTCCACCAGGAGGCCCTGGCCCACACGCTCGCCTACGACGCCACGATCATGGGGGACCACTCGGTGCCGACCGAGCGCGTTGCCTCCGTCGCGACGCCGACGCTCGTGATCGACGGCGGCGCGAGCCCGGCGTGGATGCACACCTCGGCCCAGGCCGTCGCCAATCTGCTTCCCGCCGGCCGCTATCACACGCTGGCAGGCCAGGAGCACAACGTGTCCGCGGAGGCACTCGCGCCCGTCCTGGAGACGTTCTTCGCCGGCCGAAACGGCACCCGGCCGTAGGCCGGAAGGGCGGGTTGCGGTCGGCCGCCGGCCCGACCGGGCGAGCTAGAGTCACGCCGTGGGCCGGATCTCGGCGCAGAAGCTCACGGAGCTTGCCCCGTGCTCGCTCGAGCAGCTCCGCCGGCTCGAGGAGCTCGGCCTGCTCCAGCCGGACGGCGACAGCTCGTTCCCGTCCTCCGACGTCCACGTCGTCCGGCTCATGGCGGCGTTCGAGGACGCGGGTATCTCGCTCGAGGACGTCGCGCGGGGCGTCGCGGCCGGCGAGCTGTCGTTCCCGCTCGGGCTCTTCCTCCCCGAGCCCGTCACCCGGTCGCTGACCTACGAGAGTCTCGCCGCCGACCTCGGGCGCTCGCCCGACTTCGTGCGGCGTCTCAGCGGCGAGCTGGGCCTCCCGCCGTCCGCCGACGACCGCGTCCGGTCGGAGGACGCCGAGATGCTGTCGCTCGTCCTCACGAGGCTCGACCTGGCGGACGAGGACGAGCTCTCGCGCTTCGCGCGGCTGTACGGCAGCACGGTGCAGCGGCTCGTCGGCTCCGGGCTCCAGTTCTTCGACCAGACGGTTCGCCAGCGCGTCGCGACCTACGACCTCTCGAACGAGGAGAAGGACGGTCTCGTCTACCAGAAGGCCGCCGCGTTCACCCAGCTCGTCGCCGGCCTCGTCCCCTGGCTCCAGCGCCGGCACCGGGAGCATTCCGTGCTCGAGTACATCGTCTCCGTGACGGAGGGCTTCATGGAGGAGAGAGGCATCACGCCCCGGCAGCCGAAGCAGCCGCCCGCCATCGCCTTTTTGGACCTCACGGGTTACTCCTCGCTCGCGGAGGAGCGGGGAGACGAGGCTGCGGCCGAGCTCGCCGCGGGTCTCGCGGGCGTCGTGCAGGAGGCTGCGCGGACGCAGGGATGCCGCCCGGTCAAATGGCTCGGCGACGGGGTGATGTTCCACTTCAGCGACTCCGGCAGGGCGATTCGGAGCGCCCTCGACCTGGTCGAGCAGACGGAGAGGGCCATCTCCGTGCCGGCCCGCATCGGCATCAACGCGGGGGCCGTGATCGCCCAGGAGGGCGACTACTTCGGACGGACCGTGAACATCGCCGCCAGGATCGCCGACTACGCGCGGCCGCGCGAGGTCCTCGTGAGCGAGGACGCGATGCGGAGCGCGAGCGTCGCGGACGTCGAGTTCGAGCTGATCGGCGACGTCCCGCTCAAGGGCGTCTCGAGCGTCGTCCGGCTCCACAAGGTCACGCGCGCCTGAGGGCCGGTGCCGGCGCGCCGATGAGTTTTCCGCCCCGCGGCCGTCTCAGTGGTCGAGGGCGATGAACGAGGGAGCCGACACCGCTGCAGTCGTCGCCGCCGCGCAGGCGGGGGACGAGGTGGCGTTCGCCTCCCTCGTCGAGCGCTACCGGCGCGAGCTGCACGTGCACTGCTACCGGATGGTGGGCTCGTTCGAGGACGCGGAGGACCTCGTGCAGGAGACCCTCCTGCGCGCGTGGAGGAAGCGGGCGAGCTTCGAGGGCCGCTCGACGTTCCGCGCGTGGCTCTACCGGATCGCGACGAATGCCTGCCTCGACGCCCTCGCGCACGACCTGCGCCGCCCGCCGCCCGTCCCGGGCTCGCCGCTGCCGCCTCCGGCCGACCTTCCGTGGCTGCAGCCGTATCCGGACCTGCTGCTGGACGGCGTTGCGCCGGGCGAGGGCGAGCCGGACGCCGCAGCCGTGTCGAAGGAGACCATCGAGCTGGCGTTCCTGGCCGCGATCCAGCACCTGCCGCCCAGGCAACGGGCGGTGCTGATCCTGCGCGACGTCCTCGGCTGGTCGGCGAAGGAGACCGCGTCCTTGCTCGAGGGGACCGTCGCCTCCGTGAACAGCGCCCTCCAGCGCGCACGGGCGACCCTCAAGGAGCGCCTGCCCCGGCGCCGGCTGGAGTGGGCGGCCGACTCGGATCCGAGCGAGGAGGAGCGCGCGCTCCTCCAGCGCTACGTGGACGCGCACGACCGCGCCGACATCGCCGGGCTGGCCGAGCTGCTGCGCGAGGACGCGCTGCTCACCATGCCGCCCCAGCCGCTCTGGTACCGGGGGCGGGACGTCATCGCGACCTTCCTCGCCGAGTTCGTCGAGCCGGGCTCGCCCGACTACATCGGCCATTTCAGGCTCGTGCCCGTCAGAGCCAACCGGCAGCCGGCGGCGGCCAACTACCTTCGCCGGCCCGGCGACTCCGTGCACCGCGCCATCACGCTCGACGTGCTGCGCGTCGAGCAGGGGAAGATCGTCGAGATCGTCGCCTTCCCGGCCGACCTCTTTCCCGCGTTCGGCCTGCCGCCGACGCTCTGATGAGCGCCGGCGCCGGCGGCGAGCGGCTGTCCCTGCTCGACCGGCGTCTCCCGCCGCCCTTCCGGCTCTGGACGGTCGCCCTCGCGCCGGGGCGCCAGCTCCCCTTCGACGAGGCCGAGTGGCGCGACGCGCTCGTCGTCGTCGAGCACGGGGAGATCGAGCTCGAATGCCTCGACGGCAGCCGCGAGCGCTTCGCCCGCGGCGACGTCCTGTGCCTGGTCGGGGTCCCGCTGCGCGCGCTCCGGAACCCGGGCCGCGAGGCCGTGCTGCTCGTCGCCGTCTCGCGGCGATGAGTTTCCGGCGGCCCTCCCGTCTCAACGTCCATGAGCGAGAAGGTGAACGCCGGGGCCAGGGCCGGCCGGAAGGAGTGGATCGGCCTCGCCGTGCTCGCACTCGCCTGCCTGCTCTACTCCATGGACCTGACCGTGCTGAACCTGGCGCTGCCCGCCATCAGCACGGATCTCGAGCCGAGCAGCGCGCAGCTTCTGTGGATCGTGGACGTCTACGGGTTCGTGCTCGCCGGCGCGCTCATCACGATGGGCACCCTCGGCGACCGGATCGGCCGCCGCCGGCTGCTCCTGATCGGCGCCGGCGCGTTCGCCGCGGCTTCGGTGCTGGCGGCATTGTCGACGAGCGCGGAGCTGCTGATCGCCTCGCGCGCGCTCCTCGGGCTGGCCGGGGCGACGATCGCGCCCTCGACCCTGTCGCTCATCCGCAACATGTTCCTCGACCCCGGGCAGCGCACGGTCGCCATCGGAGTCTGGATCACGAGCTTTTCGGTCGGCGCCGTGATCGGCCCGCCGCTCGGCGGCCTTCTGCTCGAGTTCTTCTGGTGGGGCTCGGTGTTCCGCCTCGCCCTGCCGGTGATGGCGCTGATCCTCGTACTCGGGCCGGTGCTCCTCCCGGAGTACCGGGATCCCGGCGCGGGCCGGCTCGACCTCGTCAGCGCCGTCCTCTCGCTGGCCGCCGTGCTGGCGGTGATCTACGGCCTCAAGCAGATCGCCCAGGACGGCCTCGACTGGCCGCCCGCGCTCTCGATCGCGGCCGGGCTGGCGCTCGCCGGCGTCTTCGTTCGCAGGCAACGGAGGCTCGCCGACCCGCTGATCGACCTGCGGCTCTTCCGGGCGCCCGCCTTCAGCGCCTCGCTGGCCACGTACCTGTTCGGCACCTTCGTCGCGTTCGGCGCCTTCCTCTTCATCTTCCAGTACCTGCAGCTCGTGCTCGGGTTCTCGGCCATCCGGGCGGGCCTCTGGACCATGCCCTACTTCGGCGCGTTCATCGTCGGCTCCCTGCTGACCACGGTGCTCGCGCGCGGCATCCGCCCGGGGTTCGTCATGGCGGGCGGCCTGCTGGTCGCGGCCCTCGGCTTCGGGCTGTTCGCCCAGGTCGACGAGGGCTCGGGGATGGCGATCCTGGTCGTCTCGTCGGTCCTCTTCTCCCTGGGGCTCGCCCCGGTCTTCACCCTGGCGACCGACCTGGTCGTCGGAACGGCTCCGCCCGAGCGCGCCGGGTCGGCGGCGGCCCTCTCGGAGACCAGCTCCGAGCCGGGCGGGGCGCTCGGCATCGCGACGCTCGGCAGCATCGGGACGGCGCTCTACCGCGCGCAGGTGGACGACGCCGTACCCGCGGGCGTGCCGCCCGAGGAGGCGGAGGCCGCGCGCGACACGCTGGGGGGCGGCGTGTCCGCCGCCGACAGGCTCCCGGACGGGCTCGCCGCCGAGCTGCTCGACGCCGTCCGGGAGGCCTTCACGCAGGGCTTGCAGGTCGCCGCCTTCACGAGCACCGCAGTCGCCGCGGCAACGGCGGTCCTGGCAGTGGTGCTCCTGCGCCGGGTGGGCGGCGGCTCGGAGACCCCCGCGCCCTGCGCTTGACACCCTCCGCCCCTAAGTGAAAGTGATCGACGGGCTCAAGATGCAGGGCTGCGGTCCGGGCCTCGTCGTCGCCCGCGACGCGATCATCGCCTCCGCCGATCTGCTGAGCGAGGGCGAGGACACGTGCACGGTGTGGTCGTCGTTCGCCCGCCGCGGCCTGGGCTTCAGCGCCGTGCAGGGCACGACCAACCGCGACGACAACAGCGAGGCATTCGACACGCATCCGACGTGCCGGCGCGGCTTCCAGAGCCCGGTGGTGCAGCCGTACGGCTCGCTGAACGAGGTGGACGCCGGCGATGCGGTGCCGCTCAGGTTCACCGCGGACGGCTACACCCAGCTGGACGTCCTCGCGAGCAACTCGCCTTACTCTCGGCAGGTCGACTGCACGACGCTTCGCACGGTCGACCCGACGGCGCAGTTCATCACGCCGAGGCCGATCCCGGTGCCGACGCAGACGGCGGGCAACTCGAAGCTGACCGTGAACGCGAACGGCGTCTACAACTACCCGTGGAAGACGCTCGAGGAGTGGGCGGGAACCTGTCGTGAGCTCGTGCTGACGCGCGACGACGGCAGGCAGCACCGCGCCTTCCTCCGCTTCAGCTGACCGGTTGTAGGCCGGAGGAGACGGGGGCGAAGGCTCCCGTCTCCTCCGCAGCCTGCGAGGCTCGAGCCATCGACGCACGTTGACCGCGCGGCGGGAACGTGCGAGCATCGATCGTGATGAGAGGTTCCGTCCCTCGGTACCTCGGGGTCCTCGGACTGCTCGGCGCGCTGGCCCTCGGCTCGCTCGGCGGGGCCGCCGAGAGCCCCGCTGCGACCGCCTGCATTCCGCCGGAGGACGGGCCCAACGTCTGTCTGCAGGTGAGCCACGAGCCGGGCGGAGCCTCGCTGTCCACGGCGGGGGCGGTGCGGTACGTCTCGTTCGACGCCACCGTCACGAACAACGCGAAGAACGTCGTGACCCACGTCACGCTCGACATCGCTCCCGTGGCCGCCGGTCTTGGCGCCGACTTCTCCTTCTTCAAGCAGGCGAGCCCGAGCGTGGGATCGTGCTCGTACAACGCCGCCTCGCAGAGGATCCGTTGCCTCATCGAGAAGCTGCGAAGCGGGGCGAGCGCCGACGTCCACGTCGTCGTCAGGACGCCTACGGAGGCCGGCGAAGCGCCGCTCGAGTTCGTGACGACGGTCGACGAGGGGCCGAGCGACCAGAATCCGAACCCGGGCAAGGTGGACTCCGTGGCCGTCACGGAAGTAGTCGACGTGGGCGCCGGCGGGAGCAGCGCGGTGACGTACGTCCCTGAAGACACCGACATCGACCTCTCGGTGCAGCAGGACGGTCGCCGGGACGCGCTCAGCCTGCCGCCCCAACCGTTCGCGACCACGGCGGAGCTCGAGTTCACGAGCACCGCGGAGCTGCCGTTCACGTGCCCGGACGGCTTCGTCTGCCGGATCGGCGGCGCCCCGTGGCTCAACGCGACGATTCCCGGCACCTTCGACCCCGTCGCCGAGTTCGACTTCTTCTGGCCGGCCAGCCAGGTCGCCTCCAAGCAGACGACCAAGAACTTCGTCCTCTTCTACCTCGCCTCCCCCGGCGCGCCGCTCGAGATCATCTCGGATCGCTGCAGCGCGGAGCTCCCGGTCGTCCCCTGCCTGAAGGACATTGTCCTGCCGAACAATGGCCCGCTGAAGGGCACGCTGTCGGCCACGCTCGTGACCGACCACAACGGCCGCATGCACTGAGCTAGTTCGCGGCCGCCGTCGCCGGCAGGACCTCCAGAGCCGACCGCGTCTTCCCGGCCGCCACGACGTTGCCCTTCCGCTCGAAGAGGCGGATCGCCTCGTCGAGGCGGTCGCGGGCTGCCGCTCCCTGGCCGAGGAGACCGAGGACCTCGGCCTCGTCGACGAGCGCGTCCGCCTGCCGGACGAGCGCGTCCGTCGACCGCAGTAGCCCAACCGCCTCCGCGGCGAGCTCCAGAGCCGGGTCCGAGGCGCCGCGCCGGGCGACCACCTTCGCGCGCACCGACCGCCAGAGCGCCTGGGACGTGACGTCGTCTGCGGCCGAGAACTGCTCCGCGATCCGGCTGAGCTCGTCCGCCTCCTCCATGCGACCCTGCGCGTACACGGCGCGCGCGAGCTCGCCGGCGATGGTCGAGAGCAGGTATGCCTCGCCCATCTCGGTGAGCGCGTCGAAGTCTCGGCGGAGGTCCCGCTCGGCGGCGGCGGGATCGCCGGCGAGCATCTCGACGGTGCAGGAGTCCTGCGACCGCGAGGCGGCGACCACGTTCAGGCCCAGGTCCTGGAGCATGAGCCGCCCTCGCGAGCAGAGCTCCCGGGCCCGGTCGAACTCGCCCCGCATGGCCTCGAGGCAGCCGAGGTGGCCCATCACGGTCCCGTACGAGCGACGGTCTTCGGTCACCTGCTCGAGGATCTCCTCGCACCGCCCGATCGCCTCGAGCACCGGCTTCGGGCCCTCGACCGCCGCGACCGCGTACTGGGAGGCGGCGTGCGTTCGCTGCCGCTCGTCTCCGGCCAGGCGCGCGTGCTCGACGGCGCGCTCCGCGGCGGCGGCCGCCTCGCCGTAGCGACCCGCGGTGCCGTGCGCCCAGGCAAGGAGCCGGCAGGCCTGGGCGAGCCCGGCGTCGTCGCCCGCGGCCTCGAAGACCGGGATGGACCGCTCCGCGCGCCGCACGACCTCCTCCTCGCTCCAGCCGTCCGTCGAGTGGCTCTCGACCAGGAACCGCACGAGCTCGGCGCGTGCGAGGAGCGTCGGCTCGCCGACGGCGCCGGCGCCCTCGATCGCCTCGTCGAGGAACACCGTCGCCCAGGCGAACTCCCCGATCTCTCTGAGCGCCTCTCCGAGGCTCGGCAAGAGCTCGAGCCGGCCGCGGTCCTGGGTCGGGAGCAGCATGGCGGCCCGGCGCAGGAGGTTCGCCGCGGCGGGCATGTCGCCACGGGCGAACGCTCTGCGGCCCGGCGAGGAGAGCCGCTCCGCCGCGCGCGCGCCGAGGGTGCGGCCGTGGTCGTCGAGCGGTCCGAGCTCCGAGAGGTAGCGGTGGGCCTGCTCGAGGTGGTACGCGAGGATCTCCTCGTACTCGCTCTCCCGGTCGCGTTCCCGGTTCACCCGGTCGGCCCAGGCGACGAAACGCTCGTGGAGCGTGACCCGCGCCCGCTTCAGGATCCCCTGGTAGGCGGCGTCGCGGATGAGGATGTGGTGAAAGCGAAAGGTCCGTTCCCCGTCGACGCTGGCGCCCTGCGGGCGGACGAGCTGCTTCTGCACGAGCGCGGCCACGTGAGCTGTGACGTCCTCGCCGGCCAGGTCCGGGACGAGCTCCTGCACGGCATCCAGCGCGAATCTCTGGCCGACGACCGCCGCGGCTTCGAGGACGAGCCGCTCCTCACGCTCGAGCTGGTCGAGCCGGGCGGCGAGGAGCGCCTGGATCGTGGGCGGAATGGCAAGGCCGGAGAGGTCGCCGGCGGCCACCCAGCGCCCGTCGTCGCACCGCAGCAGGCCGTCGTCGATCATCATCGAGAGGAGCTGCTCCGCGAAGAGCGGATTTCCCTCGGCCGCCTCGACGATCCGCTGGCGCGCCTCGTCCACGATGTCCGTGCTCCCGAGCAGGTTCTCGATGACGAGCGCCACGTCCGCCTCCGACAACGGCTTGAGGGTGAGGCGAACCTCCTTCGGCCGCTGCGCCCAGTTCGGCAGCCGCTCGAGCAGGACTTGCCGAGCGGGACAGAGCAAGAGGAGCGGGGCGTCGCGCACGGTGTCGACGAGATGCTCGATCAGCTCGAGGAACGTGGGCTCCGCCCAGTGGATATCGTCGAAGACGACGACCAGCGGACGGCGTCTGGCGAGGGCCTCGAGCAGCGTCCGGACCGCCCAGAACACCTCGTCGACCAGGAACTGCTGCTCGGAGAGCCCGAACGCCGAGGCGATGCGCTCGACGACCGCGTCGTCGTGGTCGACGATCGCGGAGAGCTTCTCGCGCGCCGCGGCGGGTGCGTCGTCGTCCGCGATTCCGGCCGCCTGGCGAACCGCCTCGGCGAGCGGCCAGAACGTGATTCCCCGTCCGTAGGCGAGGCACCGGCCGCCGAGGACGTCCGCCTCGGCCCGGACGGCGGCCGAGAACTCCCCGACGAGCCTCGACTTGCCGACGCCGGGGTCGCCGAGCAGGGTGACGAGGCGGCACGAGCGATCGTCGACGGCGCGGGCGAGCTCGCGCGTGAGCAGGGCGAGCTCGCTCTGGCGGCCGATGAGGGGGACGCTCGCGGGCTCCCGTGCGCGCTCCGGCCCGACCGAGACGAGCCGGTAGGCGGGAACCGGGTCGGACTTGCCCTTGAGATCGAGCGGCTCCACGGCCTCCGCCTCCACGGCGTCCCGGACGAGCCGGTACGTCAGCTCCCCGAGCAGGACCTCCATCTCGCCCGCCGCCTGCTCGAGTCGCGCCGCCACGTTGACGGCGTCCCCGAGGACGAGGCGCTGACCCGCCCGCGGGTCACCCGCCACGACTTCGCCGGTGTTCACGCCCGTCCGGGTGGTCAGGCTCGCACCCCAGTCGCGCTCGAGCTCGTCGTTCAGCTCGACGAGGGTGTGCTGCATCTCGGCGGCGGCGCGCACCGCGCGCAGAGCGTCGTCCTCGTGCACCTTCGGGAGCCCGAAGACGGCCATGATGGCGTCGCCGATGAACTTCTCGACCGTTCCGCCGTGGCGCTCGAGGACCACGCGCATCGTGTCGAAGTACCTGGACATCAGCCCCTGCAGCGACTCCGAGTCGAGCTTCTCCCCGAGGCTCGTGGATCCCTTGAGGTCCGAGAAGACGATCGTCACGGTCTTCCGGACCTCCTGGGGCGGAGCACCCGGCGCGAGCTCGGCGCCGCAGAAGCCGCAGAGCCGGAACCGTTTCGGGTTCTCCTCCCCGCAATTGGGGCAGAACGTCATCATCCGAGTCTAGCTCGCGGTTTTCGGCGTTTTCGAGGCCCGGGCCCGCGGTCGCGAGGGCTCAGGCGGTGGGGTCGCCGTCGGCGAGGACCCGTTTCGCGAGGGCCCGGAGAACCTTCCGCTCGACTCCCGGGTTGTGGTCGAGGAGCGTCGAGAAGGCGCGGCTGGTGAGCACGAAGAAGCGAACAGGCGTCCTCGCCGTGACGGTGGCCGTCCGCGTCGAATGCTCGATCAGGGCGATCTCCCCGAAGAAGTCGCCGGGGCCGAGGGCGGCCAGCCGGCGACCGTCCTTGGTCACCTCCACCTCTCCCTCGAGGATCACGAAGAACTCACGGGCGGTGTCGCCCTCCTCGCAGAGCATCTTGCCCGGGCCGAGCTCGAGGTCCTCGGTCTCCTTGGCGAGCTCGCTCCTCGCGAGACCGTGGAAGAGGGGAGAGCCCCTGAGCGCCTCGACCTTCGCGACCTGCGAGAAGAGCCGCACGGTCCCGAGGTTACAACCCCTCAGGCCCCGGCTGTGGCCGGGCCCTTGCCGCCGAGCAGCTCGAGCTCGATCATCTCCCACTGGGCCACGAGTGCCATCACGGCGGCGACGTCGTCGCTTCCCCTGAGCGTCTCGAGCGAGGCGTCGAGGTCGGCCTGGCTTCGCCACAGCTCCGTCACCCAGATGACGTCGGGCGCGCCCGCTTCGCGGTTGACCAGGTAGAGCTCGCAGCCCGGATCGTCGGCGAGCCCGTCGGCGGCCGCGAGGAGGAGGTCGGCGAGCTCGCCGCCGCGGCCTGCGTGGGCGACCGCCTTCCCGTAGCGGGCGACTCGGCTCATCGCGGCCCGACGATAGCCGAGGGCTCGCCGCAGCGAGGCCCGCGGAATCTCTCATCTCGTTCTCATCTGGCGTGGGACAATCGGTTCATGCGTGTCCTGATCGTCGAGGATGACGTGAAGATGGCCGGTCTCCTCCGGCGCGGCCTGATCGAGGAAGGGCTGGCCGCCGACGTCGCCCGCGCCGCCGAGGAGGCCCTCTGGATGGCGGGGGCAGTCGAGTACGACGCGATCGTGCTCGACGTGATGCTGCCCGGCATGGACGGCTTCGAGCTCTGCCGCCGCCTGCGCGAGGAGGGGCGCTGGTCGCCCGTGCTGATGCTCACGGCGCGCGACGCCGTCGAGGACCGGATCGCCGGGCTCGACGCGGGCGCCGACGACTACGTCGTGAAGCCGTTCTCGGTCGCCGAGCTCCATGCCCGGCTGCGCTCCCTCGCGCGCCGGCCGCCGCTCGAGCGCCCGGCAGTCGTCGAGGTCGGCGACCTGCGCCTCGACCCCGGGACGCGCCAGGTCTGGCGCGGTGAGGACGAGCTTCACCTCTCCTCGAAGGAGTTCGCGCTGCTCGAGACGTTCATGCGGCGCCCCGGCCGGGTCCTGTCCCGCTACCAGCTCCTCGAGCACTGCTGGGACTACACCTACGAGAACCGCTCCAACGTCGTCGACGTCTACGTCCGCTACCTGCGCGAAAAGGTCGACCGGCCGTTCGGCCGCAGGTCCATCGAGACCGTCCGCGGCGCCGGCTACCGGCTCCGCCCGGACGGCGGCAGCTGATCGTGCTCGGCCGGCTGCCCATCCGCCTCCGCCTCGCGCTCGCCTTCGCGCTCGCGATGGCGATCGTGCTGGCGGCGTTCGGCGCCTTCCTGTACGTCCGGCTCGGCTGGTCGATCAACGACACGATCGACGACGGGCTCGAGGCGCGTGCCGACGTCATCGCCGCCGTCGCCGTCCCCGGCGAGACCGATCTCGAGACGGTCGGCATCGTCGATCCCGAGGGCTTCTTCCAGATCCTCGGGCCGCGAGGCGAGATCCTCGACCAGACGCAGTTCCTCGGAGAGCGCCCGCTTCTCGATGACGGTCAGCGCGCCCGCGCGCTCCGCGACGGTGGGCTGCGGCTCGAGCGCAGCGACGTGTCGGGGATCGAAGGTCGGGTGCGGATACTGGCGACGCCCACCGATGCCCGGTTCCTGGTCGTCGTGGGCCAGTCGCTCGACGACCGCAACGAGGCGCTGGGGGACCTACTCCGCGACCTGCTCCTGATCGGCCCCGCGGCGCTCCTTCTGGCATCGCTCCTCGGCTACGGGGTGGCGACCGCCGCCCTGCGCCCTGTCGAGGCGATGCGCGCCGAGGCGGCCGCGGTGTCCGCGGCCGAGCCCGGGCGGCGACTGCCGCTCCCACGCTCACGGGACGAGGTCTCGCGCCTCGGGACGACCCTGAACGCCATGCTCGGGCGCCTCGAGCGCGCGCTCGAGCGCGAGCGGAGCTTCGTCGCCGATGCGAGCCACGAGCTGCGCACGCCGCTCGC
>JBOHAK010000480.1:0-2198 GCA_050697795.1 Gaiellaceae bacterium | reverse complement strand
CGGCCGCCCGGCCCGACAGCGTCTAACGCGGCCACGTCGGGGTCTGACCCCGGCGTGGCCGAATCGGACGGCCTCGCGCCCCTTTTGCCGGCCATGTCCGGGGTCTGACCCCGGGCGTGTCCGGAGTGGCCGTGCAGGCAACCGGGTTCTTGTGGAAACCCAAGCGGACCCGGCCCACGGGCACGTCGTCGGTGCCGAATCGTGGAACCCGGGCAGGCGCTCCGAGACGGACCCC
Organism: Gaiellaceae bacterium; assembly: GCA_050697795.1. Lineage (GTDB taxonomy): Bacteria > Actinomycetota > Thermoleophilia > Gaiellales > Gaiellaceae > JAIBJN01. The sequence goes on along the minus strand of JBOHAK010000480.1, from coordinate 1,963 downwards.
TCCGCGATGGCCGATGATCTGTCCCCAAGCTCGGCCGTGGGGGCCACGTCAGGGGTCAGACCCCGGCCGTGGCCGGAGCAGGCCTGTCGCCGCCCGACAGCGCCCCAGGCCGCGAGCTAGCGGATCGCGGCCTCGCCGAGGAGGGCCTTCACCTCGGCGTAGAAGTCCGGCTCGGGGCGGACGCGGAACCCGGGCCCGAAGGCGTACGTCTGCGGCCCGCCGGAGGTCTCGAGCTCGAGGACGACCTCGGCCTCCCCAGGAAAGCTCCGCACGACGTCGGCCAGCTCGCGGATCGTCCCCGCGGGCGCCTTCCGCGCGTCGATGCGCAGGCGGACCTCGGCCTTGTCGGGCGTCGCCTCGAAGGGGGCGATCTCCATAGCGATCAGCTTCGTCTCGCCCTCCTTGTGGTCCACCCTGCCCTTGAGGACGAGAATGCGGTCGTCGGCCAGGAGCTCGCGCGCCGCCGAGTAGACCGAGTTGAAGACGACCGCCTCGAGGGAGCCGGACAGGTCGTCGAGCCGCAGGAAGACCATCGGCTCGCCCTTCTTCGTCGTGAGCTGCTTCACCGCGCCCACGATGCCGCCGACCGTGACCACCTCGCCGTCCCGCCGCCGCTCGACCTCGGCCAGGCGGCAGTCCGTCTTGCGCCGCAGCTCCGCCTTCACGGAGGCGAGCGGGTGCTCGGAAACGTAGAGCCCGAGGCTCTCCTTCTCGAGCGCGAGCAGCGTCTTCTTGTCGTACTCGCCCGGCGGGATGGACGGGTGATGACGCGGCCGCGAGGCGTCCTGCCCCTCGCCGAGGTCGAAGATCGAGCCCTGCCCCGACAGCCGGTCGGCGTGATGGCGCGAGGCCCAGCCGATCACGTTCTCGAGCATGTCTGCCTCGAGCACGCCCTTCCGCTGGACGCCGATCGTCCCCAGCGCGCCGCACTTGACGAGCGCCTCGAGCGCGCGCTTGTTCACGTACTGCGGGTCGACGCGCTCGCAGAAGTCCCACAGGTCGGTGAACGGTCCGCCCTCCTCGCGCGCGGCGAGGATGGAGCGGACCGCGCTCTCCCCCACGTTCTTTACGGCGTTGAGCCCGAAGCGGATCTTGCCGTCGACGACGCGGAAATCCTCGACGGAGACGTTCACGTCCGGCGGCTCGACCTCGATCCCGAGCTCGTCGCAGGCCGCGACGTAGAACGGCACCTTGTCCTTCGTGTTCATGACCGACGAGATCAGCGCGGCCATGTACTCGGCGGGCCAGTTCGCCTTCAGATAGGCCGTGCGGTAGGCGATGAGCGCGTAGCAGGCCGCGTGCGACTTGTTGAAGGAGTAGTCCTGCGCCTGCTCCATGTCCTTCCAGAGCTGAGTCGCCACCGCGGGCGTGACGCCGTTCGCCGCGCATCCCTCGAGGAACTTGTCCTTCAGGGACGCCATCAGCTTGTGGATCTTCTTGCCGATCGCCTTGCGCAGGTCGTCCGCCTCGGCCGGCGTGAACCCGGCGAGCTGCTTGGCGATCTCCATGTACTGCTCCTGGTAGATGCAGATCCCGTACGTCGGCTCCGTGATCGGGCGGAGCCGGTCGTCCAGGAAGGTCACCTGCTCGCCGCCCGCCTTCCGCTAGCCGTAGATCGGGATGTAGCTCATCGGCCCCGGGCGGTAGAGCGCAACGAGCGCGATCAAGTCCTCGAACTCGGTCGGCTTGACCTGCCGCAACGCCTCGCGCATCCCCGACGACTCGAACTGGAAGACGCCGATCGCCTCGCCGCGCGCGAGCATCTCGTACGTCCTGCGGTCGTCCATCGGGATCGTCGAGATGTCGAGCCCGCCGCCGACGAGCCCGACCGCGGTGTCGATCACGTCGAGGTTCCGCAGGCCGAGGAAGTCCATCTTCAGGAGGCCGAGCGACTCAACGTCCTCCATCGCGAACTGGGTCACGACCTCCTGGTCGGCGCCCTTCTGCTGGAGCGGCAGGTACT
>JBOHAK010000479.1:0-2532 GCA_050697795.1 Gaiellaceae bacterium | reverse complement strand
TCAGCGGGCTGATCACGTTCTCGGACGAGGACTGCCGCCTGCACGCCGTCTCCTTGCCGGAGCTCGAGCCGGTGCGCGCGCCGTCCTTCGAGATGTGCCGGCCGCTCACGTCCACGGGCGGCCTGGGCGCGGTCGACGGGGAGGTCGTCTGGTCCGGGCTGGGCTACGGCACCGTCCAGGTGGTGCTCTCGGAGGAGCGGCTCTCCCGCGCGATCCGCGCCGGCCTCGGCAGCGGGGCGGACGAGGTCGAGGCGGGCTTCCGCGCCGTGCAGGCCGTCTCGCTCGACGACGAGCGCTACCTCGTCCTCGCGGACTCCACCTACGAGCCGCGCGAGCGCGTCCTGGCCGCCTTCGACGGCCGGCAGGCGGCCTTCGTCCACCCGCGCTGGTTGGTCGGGAACGCGCGGGCCGTCCGGCCGAGCCCGCGGGGCGGCTACTACGCGCTCCTCGGCTCCGGCGTGGTGGCGGGGATCGGCTCGCCGATCTACTCGCGCGACGGACGGCAGCTGGCGAGGCCGGAGGGGATCCCTCGCCCGCACGCGATCGCCTGGTCGGCGGACGAGCGCTGGATGGCGCTCGCGACCGACGAGAGCGTCTACGTCTATCCCACCGAGGAGCCCGACCGCCTGGTCGTCAGGATCCCGCTCCCCGTGCGTGACCTCGACTGGAGCGAGTAGCTCGTCGGGTCGCGCGTGTAGGTAGTCAGGGGCACCCCGTCCCACCACCCGCCTTCGAGGCTAATTCCGCCGGCCGCACGCATGTGTCACGGAACGCGCCGGAAGTGTCGCGGAAGCGATCGAAAGACCGCGGCGAAGCACGTCGGGGCGAGCGGGGCCACCCCGCCGATGCCACTAGAATCGCGCCGTGGGCTACGAGCCGCTTTCCGGCGAGCAGCGCGAGATCCGCGACCTCGTCCGCACCCTGGCCCGCGAGCGCATCGCGCCCCGTGCGGCCGAGATCGACGAGAAGGGCGAGTTCCCCTGGGACATGGTCGAGCTCCTGCGCGACCACGAGATCCTCGGCCTCCCGTTCGAGGAGCGCTTCGGCGGCACCGGCACCGGCACGCTCGTGGTCCTGGTTGCCATCGAAGAGATCTCGAAGGCATGCGCCACGACGGGGCTCATCCTGGCCCTCCAGGAGCTCGGCGCGCTCGCGATCAAGAACGACGGCACGGACGAGCAGAAGGAGCGCTGGCTTCCGCGCCTGGCGAGCGGCGAGTGGCTGCCTGCCTACGCGCTCACGGAGCCCGGCTCGGGCTCGGACTCCGCCGCCATGCGCACCGAGGCGCGGCGCGACGGCGACGAGTACGTCCTGAACGGCTCCAAGCGCTTCATCACGAACGCGGGCGTCGCGGGTCTCTACGTCGTCTTCGCCAAGACCTCCCCCGATGCCGGCCACAAGGGCATCTCCGCGTTCCTCGTGGAGGCGGACGCGCCCGGCTTCGAGGTCGGCCGCATCGAGCCGAAGATGGGGATCAAGGGCTCGACGACGGGCGAGGTCTTCTTCAACGAGTGTCGCATCCCCGTGGCGAACCGGCTCGGCGAGGAGGGCGAGGGCTTCAAGGTGGCCATGCGCGTGCTCGACCGCTCGCGGCCGGGCATCGCCGCGCAGGCGCTCGGCATCGCCCAGGGCGCCACCGACTACGCGCTCGAGTACGCGAAGACCCGCGAGACGATGGGCAAGCCGATCGCCGAGCACCAGCTCATCGCGGCCAAGCTCGCCGAGATGGAGACGAAGTGCGAGGCGGCGCGCGGCCTCCTCTACAAGGTGGGCATGGCGATCGACGAGGGCGTCGAGCCCCTGGCGAAGCTCTCCGCGATGGCGAAGCTCTTCTGCGGGGACACGGCCATGGAAGTCACGACCGAGGCGGTCCAGATCCTGGGCGGCTACGGGTACATGAAGGAGTATCCGGTCGAGCGGATGATGCGCGACGCGAAGATCACGCAGATCTACGAGGGTACGCAGGAGATCCAGCGGATCGTGATCGCCCGCGAGATGGTGCGCGAGGCCCGTTCCTCGGCGCTTGCCGGGGTCGCCTGAGAACCGACTCCGTCGTCGTCGGCTCGGGCCCCAACGGGCTCGCGGCGGCGATCACGCTCGCGCGCGCGGGGCTCACGGTGGTCGTGCGCGAGGGAGCGGACGAGCCGGGCGGCGGCGTCCGCTCGGCCGACCTGACGCTGCCGGGCTTCGTCCACGACCTCTGCTCGGGGGTGCACCCGCTCGTCGCCGCCTCGCCGTTCTTCCGCTCGGCGCCGCTAGCCGACCACGGGCTCGAGCTCGTCGAGCCGCCGGCGCCGCTCGCGCACCCGCTCGACGACGGGAGCGCCGTCCTCCTGGAGCGGTCGGTGGCGGAGACCGCGGCGGGGATGGGGGAGGACGCGGGCCCCTACGAGGGCCTGCTCGGGCCGCTCGTGCGCGACTGGGATGTGCTCGAGGCGGCGGCGCTCGCCCCGCTTCTGCGGATTCCGCGGCGCCCGGTCGTCCTCGGGCGCTTTGCGCTCTCCGCGCTCCGCACGGCGGACGGCCTCGCGC
>JBOHAK010000478.1:0-2385 GCA_050697795.1 Gaiellaceae bacterium | reverse complement strand
GACGAGCAGCGGAGCCCGGAGGAGCAGCGCGACGACGGCCGCTCCGAGGCCCACGAGCCGGGCGTCGAGCACGATCTCGCGGTCGCCGCCCACGACCTGCGTGACGACGAGCGCGGCGAGCACGGCCGGCGCTAGCAAGGCGACGACGCCGGTCAGGTGGTCGGGAAGCGGGCGCCCGCCGAGCAGCACGGGACCGACCGACTTGAGCGCGACGGTCGCGGCGCCGACCAGGGCGACCGCGATCCACACCTCGCTCACGGGCGCCTCCAGCCGATGAGGCATACGGCGGCCGCGGCCACGATCGGCACGCCGGCCGCGGTGAAGGGCAGGAGGAGCAGGGCGACGGCGCCGCCGAGAAGCGCGGCCGCGAGCGCGCGGCGCGTCCGCACCTGCGGGACGAGGAGCGCGAGGAAGAGCGCGGGGAAGGCGGCGTCGAGGCCGAGGTCAGCCGGGTCGCCGAGGGCCTCGCCGCCGAGCGCCCCGAGCGCGGTTCCCCCGACCCACGAGACGTAGAGCACGAGCCCGGCTCCGACCAGGAGCTTGTGGTCGAAGCGGCCGTCGGGCCGCCGCGAGACGGCCCATGACTCGTCCACGATGAGCTGGCTCTCCAGGAGGCGCCGGAGCCGCCCTCCCTCGAAGAGCGGCGCGACGGAGACGCTGATCGGCGCGTAGCGCGCGTTCAGGAGCGTGGCGGCGAGCACGGCGGCGGCGAGGCCGCCGCTCGCGCCGAGGATGGAGGCGACGGCGAACTGCGCCGACCCGGCGAAGGTCGTGGCCGACATGACGGTGGCGGCGAGAGCGTCCATGCCGGCCGATCCCGCGAGCACGCCGAACGAGACTCCGAAGGTGACGGCCGCGACGGCGATCGGCGCGATCGCCCTTGCGCCGTCCCGGTAGCGGGTAGCCCTCACGTCTCGGGCACCCAGTCGCGCGTCAGGACGAGCCAGAAGGCGAGCCCCGCGTAGGGGCCGAAGCGGCGGAAGCGCCGCTCGATCGTCGCGTCCTTCGCCTTCCGGCCACGCACGCTCGCGTACTTGGGTCGCGTCCAGGAGTCGAGCACGAGCCGTGAGTAGCGTCCGAGCAGCATCATCACGTGCGCCGCGGCGTAGGGCCCGACTCCGGGAAGGGCGAGCAGCCGCTCCGCGACCTGCTCGTCGGGAAGCTCGTCGGCGTCGGCGCGCGCGAGCTCCTCGAGATCGAGCCGGCCCGCCGCGACGTCGGCGGCCAGCGAGCGCAGGTAGGCGCCGCGGTAGCCGGCGCGAGCGACGTCGCGGTAGAAGGACTCGTCGACCTCGGCCATGGCAGCCGGCGTTGGGAAGGCGCGGCCGAGAGGCCCGTCCGCCGGGCCGGGCGCGGCCTCGCCCAGGTGCTCGACGAGTGCGCCGACCATTCGCACGGTTGCCGACCACGCGCAGTTGGTCGTGCAGATCGTCTTCACCACCTCCTCGAAGACGGTCGGGCTGCGGATGAGACGGCCGGCGCCCGCCGCCGCCCAGAGCAAGTCGGGATCGGCGGCCGCCTGCGCGTAGAAGTCGGAGAGGTCCTCGTCGAGTCGCAGGACGTGGGCGACTGCTGCGAGGAGATCCTCGGCCTGCCGGGCGCTCGGCCGGCGCCCGGCAGCGGTAACGAGCGCCGACCCCGGCCCGCTCTCGGCGATGCGGACCGTGCGGGGCGGTCCGCCCGCGAGCGGCAGCGTGATCTCGAGCGCCCGCCAGTCCGGATCGGGCTGCATGGGCGGGAGGTCGACGAGCCCGTGCGAGGTGATCGTGCGCCGGAGATCGACCGGCTCGCCGCCGGCTCCGGCGAGCTTCAGCTCGGCGCTCCAGCCCGGGCTAGCCACGGTCGGCGTACTCTCGCTCGAAAGGAGAGACCTCGTACGCCTTCCCCGGCTCGCCCCCGACTGCGAGGAGCGTCGTCCCCGGCTCACGGGCGGTCGCGCCGCGGACGAGCCCTGGGTCGCGCACGAAGACGAAGGTGCCGGCCGGCGCCTCGATCGTCTCGCCGGCGACCCTGAACGTCGCGTGCCCGTTCGCGACGAAGAAGAGCTCCTCGTGCCTCGTCCCGTCCTCGATCTCGTCGTGGTCGGAGGTGAGGACGTCGCCGGCCGACTCGGCCACGTAGGCGCTGACGCCGAACGAGCCGATCCCGAAGGCAATCCGCACGGCGCGCCACGGCGCTTCGCCGGGGCCCGCTTCCGCCGGCGTCGGGATCTCGGAGACGTGCGCGGCCCGATAGGGTGGATCCGTCATAACCGGCCATATATCATAGATGGTTATGAGCGGGATGCAGGAAGCGCCAGGCGAGCTCGAGCTCGTACGCGCCTTCGTCAACACGCTCGATGTCGAGGACGGCGTCGACGAGCTCGCCGATCCCGTGGCTCTCGAG
>JBOHAK010000477.1:0-10659 GCA_050697795.1 Gaiellaceae bacterium | reverse complement strand
GTCTACAAGGACGCCCGGCGGCGCATCGAGGACCCCTGGCTCCTCGCCATGGCGGTCGCGCTCGGGATCTTCCCGCCGTTCGTGGGGCCGCTCCTCTACATGTTCTTCCGCCCGCCCGAGTACATCGAGGACGTACGTGAGCGGGAGCTGGAGATCAAGGCGATGGAGGACAGCCTCGACGTGTCCGAGCGCTGCCCGGTCTGCCGCGCGGCCATCGAGCCGACGTTCCTCGCGTGCCCGGTCTGCACGACGAAGCTCAAGGAGGCGTGCCGGCGCTGCAAGGCCCCGCTCGAGCCGCTGTGGCAGATCTGCCCGCTCTGCGAGACGCCGGTCGAGTCGCCGCGCGCGGTCGAGAACCTTTCGGGCTAACCTGCCCGGCGTGGAGCTGCTCGCGCAGATGCACCCGTCGGACGGCGGCGGCTCGCTGATCCTCTCGATCATCGCGCTCGTCGCGATGATCATCCCGTTCTTCGTCCTCGGCTTCGTCAGCTGGATCTTCTGGAAGGCGAAGAAGCGCGAGGACGCGGCCGAGCGGCGCGCGAGCGAATGGCGGAACGCACACTCGTCCTGATCAAGCCCGACGCGATGCAGCGCCGCCTGGCGGGCGAGATCCTCGCCCGTTTCGAGCAGCGGGGGCTGACTGTGCGCGCGGCCAAGCTCGTGCAGGTCGACCGCGCCCTGGCCGGACGGCACTACGAGGAGCACACGGAGAAGCCGTTCTTCGGCGAGCTGGTCGAGTTCATCACGTCCTCACCCACGCTCGCGCTCGTGCTCGAGGGCGAGTCGGCGGTGACGGTCGTGCGGACGACGATGGGGGCGACGAACCCCGCGACCGCCGCGCCCGGGACGATTCGCGGCGACTTCGCCCTCGCCATGCCGGACAACCTCGTGCACGGCTCGGACTCGCTCGAGTCCGCCGAGCGGGAGATCGCGCTCTGGTTCTCCGACGGCGAGCTTGTCTGACGGGCTGAGCGAGCACGCCGCGCGCAACCGCGCGCTCTGGGACCGGGCGGCGGACGCCTACCAGGCCGAGCACGGCGAGCACATCGGCCGCGCGGAGCCGCGCTGGGGCGTGTGGCAGCTCCCGGAGGACGAGCTGCAGATCCTCGGCGACGTGGCCGGGAAGGACGTGCTCGAGCTCGGCTGCGGGGCGGCGCAGTGGTCGATCCTGCTCGCGGGCCGCGGGGCGCGTGTCGTCGCGCTCGACAACTCGGCGCGCCAGCTCGAGCACGCGCGCACGGCGATGGCGGCGGCCGGGCTCGACTTCCCGCTCGTGCACGCGAGCGCCGAGTCGGTGCCGCTGCCGGATGCGAGCTTCGACGTGGTCTTCGCCGACCACGGCGCCAACCGCTTCTCCGACCCCCACCTCTGGGTCCCGGAGACGGCGCGGCTCTTGTGCGCGGGCGGGCTGCTCGCGTTCAGCGGCGGGACGCCGCTCGAGGTGCTCTGCTGGTCGCCCGCCGAGGACCGGCTCACGACGAGCCTTCAGCGGGACTACTTCGGCCTGCACCGGACGGAGGAGGAGGACGGCACCGTCCTCTTCGAGCTCCCCTACGGCGAGTGGATCCGGCTCTTCCGCTCGGCCGGGCTCGTCGTCGAGGAGCTGCGCGAGATCCAGCCTCCGCAGGGAGCCGTCTCCACGTACCGGACGGAGGAGGAGACGACGTGGGCGGGCCGCTGGCCGATGGAGCAGATCTGGCGGGTGCGGAAGGCGTGACGCTCCCCGAGCACGTGCGGCGCAACCGAGCGGAGTGGACCCGGTGGGCGCCGGAGTACGCGGAGTGGGCGCCGCGCGCGTGGGCGCGCGAGGAGTTCACGTGGGGCGTTTGGGGCGTGTCGGAGCGCGAGCTCGGCGTGTTCCCGGCGTCGGTGGAGGGCCTCGACGTGCTCGAGCTCGGCTGCGGCACGGCGTACGTCTCCGCCTGGCTCGCCCGGCAGGGCGCCCATCCGGTCGGCGTCGACGTGACCCCGGCGCAGCTCGAGACGGCGCGGGCGATGCAGGAGCGGTTCGGGCTCGAGTTCCCGCTCGTCGAGACGAGCGCGGAGTCGGTGCCGCTGGCCGACGCGGGCTTCGACCTCGTGGTGTCGGAGTACGGCGCGTCCATCTGGGCCGACCCGTACCGCTGGGTGCCGGAGGCGGCGCGCCTGCTCAGGCCGGGCGGGCTGCTCGTCTTCCTGGTGAACGGCACCCTCTCGGTGCTGTGCGCCCAGGACGAGGAGGTGCCGCCGGGCCCCGAGCTGCGGCGTCCCTACTTCGGCATGCACCGCTTCGAGTGGACCGAGGACGACTCGGTCGAGTTCCATCTCGGCTACGGCGACTGGATCAGGCTGCTGGCCGGCTGCGGCTGCGAGGTTCTCGACCTCCTCGAGCTGCAGGCGCCGGCGGAGGGCGAGCCGCACGGCTACCCGGCGCTACCCGAGCGCTGGTGGGCGCGGCGCTGGCCCTCCGAGGAGATCTGGAAGGCGCGGAAGCTCGCTTCGCCGTGAGCGCGCCGCCGGCCCCGCCGCTCCTGCTCGCCTCCACCTCGCCGCAGCGGCGGGCGATCCTCGAGCAGCTCGGCCTCCCGTTCGACGTGGTCGCGCCTCGCTACTCGGAGCAGGACGATCCGGGTGTGGGGGCGGTCGAGCTGGTGCGCGCCCACGCCCAAGGGAAGGCGCGCTCGGCGGCCGGCGAGGCGGGAGAGCGGCCCGTGCTCGGCGTGGACACGGCAGTCGTGCTGGACGGGGAGCTCTTCGGGAAGCCGGACGGGGAGGAGCAGGCCGCCGCGATGCTGGGCCGCCTCGGCGGGCGGACGCACGCGGTCGTCTCGGGCCTCTGCCTCCTGACTTCCGCCTGGGAGGTCGTCGAGCACGAGGAGACCCGGGTCACGTTCCGGGAGCTCACCCCGCGCGACGTGGCCGGGTACGTGGCGGCGGGCGAATGGGAGGGCCGCGCGGGCGCCTACGCCATCCAGGGCCTCGGCGCCTCTCTCGTGGAGCGCATCGAGGGCGACTACCTGAACGTCGTCGGCCTCCCCGCCGCACTCCTGGTGCGCCTCCTGGCAGGGCGCTTCCCGGGCACCTACGGCGCCGGCTGAAGGAGCCATGCCCTGGTGCCAGGCACCAAGACATGGCCGCACGGTCAAGCGACGAGCCGCGATGCAGCGTGGACGAAGCTCCGGAAGGCCCGGCGAGCCTTCACGTCGTCGTTTCCGAAGTAGGAAAGGATCAGGCTCGTCGCGAGGAACTGCGGTTGCGGTTCAAGGCCGGCAGTAGCGCGATAGCTGCTCCAGCGCCACCCGGCCGGACTGGGTGCGAGCTGGGCTCGAACCGGGTTGAGGAGGACGTATCGGCACGACTCCAGCATGTGGTGGTCGCTCTCGACGAGGGCTGCGTGGTATCGCCGCTGGAACAGGTGGCCTTCGAGGCCGTGCCGCCAATTGAACCACCGCGCGTAGACGCCATTGAGCGCATGCATTCCCTTGGAGAGGTTCGGCTCGGGCGTGGCGATGATCAGGTGGAAGTGATTGGTCATCAAGCAGTATGCGACGCAGCTCCAGCCGCATTCCGACGTGCTCTTTGCGAGGAGCTCGAGGAAGCGCCTTCGTTCGGTCTCTGAGGTGAAGATGTCGTCGCCTCGGTTACCGCGTGCCGTCACGTGGTAGACGGCATTCGCAAACTGGGAACGCGAGGCTCGAGGCACGCTTGAACGGTATGCGTGAAATCGCGACGCATTTCCGACTGTGAGACTTCCTCCTCACCTTTGACGGCCCTCGGTGACACGTCCGGGTGCCAGGCACCAGGGCATGGCCGCGGTGGACGCGCTGAGGCCAGTCGTTACACTCACCCGGATCTTCGATGAGCTTCTGGGGCTACTTGAGCGGGTTCGGCGGGCGGGAGATGGCCGTCGACCTCGGCACCGCGAACACGCTGGTGTACGTCCGCGGGCGGGGGATCGTCCTGAGCGAGCCCTCCGTCGTCGCCATCGACCAGCGCACCGGCGAGGTGCACGCGGTCGGCATCGAGGCGAAGCGGATGCTGGGGCGCACGCCGGGCACGATCTCGGCGATCCGGCCACTGAAGGACGGCGTCATCGCCGACTTCGACGTGACCGAGCAGATGCTGCGCCACTTCATCCAGAAGGTGCACCACAACCGCTTCGCGCACCCGCGCGTGGTCGTCTGCGTGCCGAGCGGCGTCACCGGGGTCGAGAAGCGCGCCGTCGAGGAGGCGACCCTGAGCGCCGGCGCCCGCCAGGCCTACCTGATCGAGGAGCCGATGGCGGCCGCGATCGGCGCGGGCCTCCCGGTCTCCGAGCCGACGGGGAACATGATCGTGGACATCGGCGGCGGCACGACCGAGGTCGCCGTCATCTCGCTCGGCGGCATCGTCGTGTCCCAGTCCATCCGCGTGGGCGGCGACGAGATGGACGAGGGCATCATGGGCCACATCAAGAAGGAGTACAAGCTCCTCATCGGCCAGCAGACCGCCGAGGAGCTGAAGCTCGAGATCGGCTCGGCGTGGGAGCTCCCGCAGGAGGTCTCCGCGGAGGTGCGCGGGCGCGACATGCTCACCGGCCTCCCCAAGACCGTCGTCCTCACCAGCGAGGAGGTGCGGCGCGCCCTCGACGAGCCCGTCGGCCAGATCATCGACGCGATCAAGTCCACCCTCGACAAGACGCCCCCCGAGCTCGCGGCCGACATCATGGACCGCGGGATCGTGCTCGCCGGCGGCGGCGCGCTCCTCACCGGGCTCGCCGACCGCCTCCGCGACGAGACCCAGATGCCCGTGCAGCTCGCGGAGTCGCCGCTTACTTGCGTCGCGGTCGGCTCCGGCCGCAGCCTGGAGGAGTTCGAGGTCATCCACCGCTCGGCGAAGGCGCGCCAGCGAAACGGCCGCCGACGCTAGGTCCGGAACCGGCCCGGTTTCCGGGCGATTCACTACACTGCTTCGTTCCGTGCCACGGCAACGCACAGCACGGCTCCCGGTGCTGGATGCTCCCGTCCGGCGCGGTGAGGGCCCCTCCTCGCGAACGGGACGCGCCTTCAGGGCGCGGCTCGTCGCCGCCGTGCTCGTGCTCGTCTCCCTCGGCCTCATCACGGTCTACTTCCGCGAGTCGTCCGAGGGGCCGCTCCACGCCGCCCAGCGCATCGGCGTGTCGGTGCTCATGCCCTTCGAGGTCGCCGGCGAGCGGGTCGCGCGGCCGTTCCGGGACGGCTGGGCCTACCTCTCCGACCTCTTCGACGCGAAGTCCGAGAACGACGAGCTCCGCGCCGAGCTGGAGGAGGTGCGCGAACGCCTGATCGCCGAGCAGATCGCCGCACGCGAGAACGAGCGGCTGCGCGAGTTCCTCGGGTACATCGGCGGCCCGAGCTTCCCGGCCGACTTCGAGCCGATCACCGCGCGCGTCGTGGCGCGGCCGCCGACGCCCTACCAGCAGGAGGTCGTCATCGCGGCCGGCACCGACGCGGGCGTGCGGAAGGACGCCCCGGTCGTCACGGACGACGGCCTCGTCGGCCTCGTCACCGACGTGACGTCGAACAGCGCGAATGTGACCCTCCTCACCGACCAGCAGAGCGCGGTCTCGGCCGTCGTGCTCGAGAGCAACGCGACCGGCACGCTGCGACACGGCACGAGCGCGTCCACGCTCATCCTCGACCGCGTCGGCAAGGATCAGCTCGTCGAGGAGGGGAACCTGATCGTCACCGCCGGGTGGCGGTCCGAGAAGCTCGAGTCGCTCTATCCGCCGGGGATCCCCATCGGGACGGTGAAGTCAGTGGGCCAGCAGGACGTCGACCTGTTCAAGCGGATCCAGGTGGCGCCGCTCGTCGACTTCGACTCGCTCGCCGAGGTGATCGTGCTCCGCGAGAAGCCGGAGGCCAGGCGGGCGCGGACGAGAGGGACGAAGCCGGGGCAGACCACGCGGCAGTGACGGGAGTCGAGGCACTCAAGGCGGGAGGGCTCCTGACCCTCGCCGCGCTCGTGCAGGTCTCGATCGTGGAGTGGATCGAGGTCGCGGAAGGACATCCGGACGTCGTGCTCGTCACGCTCGTCGCCGTGGCCCTCCTCCGAGGGCCCGTCTTCGGCGCGGTCTCGGGCTTCTGGGTCGGCCTCGTGCTCGACACGGCGTCGTTCGGGACCTTCGGACTGACCTCGCTCCTCCTCACCATCGCCGGCTACTGGACGGGACGGTTCGGCGAGCTCACGACGCGGGCCTCCGCGCATCCCCTCCTGATCGCGGTCGCCCTCGCCACCGTGGGCGTCGCGCTCGGCTCCGCCGTGCTCCACTTCATGCTCGGGCTCACCGTGCCGGCGTCGTACCTCTTCCTCGGCGTTCTGCTGCCGACGCTCGCCCTGAACATGCTGCTCGCCTACCCGCTCTACGGGCTCTGCGCGCGGCTCTTCCCGCCGAACATCCCGCGCATCCGCAGAGAGGGCGTGACCGCCGGTGTCTAGCACCATGCGCGACCGCGGCCCCGGCGTTCCCGGCTTCCTCCCGCCCGACCCGCGCGTCGAGGAGCCGTACCGCTTCACCCCCCAGATGGCGCTGCGGCTCGCCGTGTTCGGCGTGCTCGCGATCGTCGTCTTCGCGGTCGTCTTCTTCCGCCTCTGGGCGCTCCAGGTCATCTCGGGCGAGCGCTATCTCGAGGACGCGCGCAACAACCAGATCCGCACGTTCCGCCCCGACGCGCCGCGGGGCTCGATCGTGGACCGTGACGGCGACGTGCTCGTCTCCAACATGCCGGGCACGCTCGTCGAGATCTGGCCGGCCGCGCTCGAGGACGCGCCCGTCGCCCAGCGCAACGCGATGCTGAAGCGGCTCTCGCGGCTGCTCGGCGTCCCCGTCAAGAGAGTGCGGCTGAAGGTCGAGGAGCGCCTGCGCACGGACCCGCTCACGCCGGTGGCGATCAGCACCGACGTGGGCGAGCTCAAGGCCGCCTACCTCATGGAGCATCAGGGCGAGTTCCCGGGCGTCCAGATCACAGAGACCTACCTCCGCCGCTACGAGCAGGGCAGCATCGCCGCCCAGATGCTCGGCTACGTCGCCGAGATCTCCGCTGAGCAGCTCGAGGACAAGTCCAGGGACGGCTACGCGGCGGGCGACCGCATCGGCCAGACCGGGCTCGAGGCCACCTACGACACGTACCTCCGCGGCCAGCCCGGGCTGGGCCAGGTCTTCGTGGACGCGCTCGGCCGCGTGACGAGCGAGCGCGAGTTCAGCCGCATGCCCGAGTCGGGTGACAACGTCCGGCTCACGCTCGACGACGAGCTCCAGCGGACGGCAGAGGAGGCGCTCGAGTACGGCATCCGGCTGGCGCACGACCAGGACGAATGGGCGGCCGACGGCGGGGCGCTCGTCGCCATGGACGTGAAGAGCGGCGAGATCCTCGCGCTCGCCTCCAACCCGACGTTCGACCCGAGCGTCTACGTGGGAACGGTCCGCGAGCGCGACCTGAAGCGGCTCGCCGACCCCAGCCGCAACCACCCGACCCTGAACCGCGCGATCGCCGGCGTCTATCCGCCCGGCTCGACCTTCAAGCCGTTCACCGCGCTCGCGGCCCTCGAGTCGGGGCTGCTCCGGGCCGACGAGCTCGTCCAGTGCACCGGCAAGGAGGTCATCGACGGACAGACGTTCAAGAACTGGGATCCCTACAAGAACGAGCCGATGCAGCTCACGACGGCGATCGCGAACTCGTGCGACACGTACTTCTACAACGTGGCGCTGCGCTTCTACGAGCGCCCCGACTCGCCCCTCCAGCGCTGGTCGCGGGAGATGGGCTTCGGCCAGCCGACCGGGATCGACCTCGGGCCGGAGGAGGAGGGCCTCGTCCCGACCCCCTCCTGGCGGCGCAAGACGTTCGAGAGCGAGATCGACAAGATCTGGACGAGCGGCGACTCCGTGCAGCTCTCCATCGGGCAGGGCGACCTGCTCGTGACGCCGCTCCAGATGACGCGGGCCTACGCGATGATCGCGAACGGCGGCAAGCTCGTCGAGCCGCACATCGTGAAGGCGGTGGAGGAGCCGACGAACGAGGGCGAGGCACCCGTCGTGATCCGGCCCTATACGCCGAAGCCGGCGCGCGAGATCGGCATCGACGAGTACGCGCTCCAAACCGTGCAGCAGGGACTCTACGAGGCCACCCACGAGCCCTACGGCACCTCCCAGAGCGTCTTCGGCGCCTTCCCGATCGCGATCGCGGGCAAGACGGGGACGGCCGAGAAGTTCGTTCGGCTCCCCGGGTTCGTCGGCATGCAAGACCAGTCGTGGTGGTGCGGCTACGGCCCGTACGAGCGCCCCGAGATCGCGGTCTGCGCCCTGATCGAGAACGGCGGCCACGGCGGCGAGGCCGCGGCGCCCGTGGCCCTCCAGGTCTTCGAGGAGTACTTCGACGTGAAGGCCGGCAGCTACTCGGCGACGATCCAGGAGTCCGACTAGTGGTGAGGCACTGATGGCCACGCCGGTTCACCGCGTTCCCAGGCCCACCCGCGCCCAGGCGGCGGCGTGGGAGCTCGGCGCCTTCTTCCGCCACCTCGACTACCTGCTCCTCCTGGCGACCGGCGCGCTCGTCGCGTACGGGCTCTGGGTGCTCGAGGCGGTGACGCGGAGCGACGTGCCGGGCGATCCCGACTACTACGTCTTCCGCCAGCTCGTCTACGTCGCCGTCGGCGTCGTCCTCTTCGCCGCCGCCTCTGCCGTCGATCCCGACGTCTACCGCAAGTTCCGCGTTCCGCTCTACGTGCTCGCGATCGTCCTCCTGCTCGCGGTCTTCGCGCTGGCGGAGGAGGTGCGCGGCTCGAAGCGCTGGATCGAGATCGGCTTCTTCAACTTCCAGCCGTCGGAGCTCGCGAAGCTCATCCTCATCGTCGTGCTGGCCGGGTTCGTGGCCGAGCGCCGGCAGCGGGCGCACGAGTGGCGGACGACGCTCGGCGTCGTCGGGCTCGCGCTGCCGCTCACCGTGCTCGTCTTCAAGGAGCCCGACTTCGGCACGTCGCTCATCTACGGGTCGATCGTGCTGGGCGCGCTCTTCTTCGGAGGCGCGCCCTGGCGCCACCTCGCCGCGCTCGCAGTCGTCGTGGCGCTCGTGGCGACCGCGCTCCTCTGGTTCCTGCCCTCGGCCGGCGTGGAGGTGCTCGAGCCGTACCAGCGCGAGCGCCTCACCGGCTTCGTCGATCCGGACGTCGACCCGAGCGGCTCGACGTACAACGTCAACCAGTCGATCACCGCGGTGGGCTCGGGCGGCATCGACGGGCGCGGCGTCGCCAACGCCACGCAGACGAAGTTCAACTACCTGCCGGAGCACTCGACCGACTTCATCTTCTCGTCGCTCGCGGAGCAGCGCGGATTCCTCGGCGCCTCGATCCTGCTCCTGCTCTACGGGATCATCATCTGGCGGGGAGTGAAGGTCGTCGCGGTCGCGCGGGACCTCTACTCCGCCGTCGTGGCCGGGGCGATCCTCTTCGCGCTGCTCGTCCAGTTCTTCATCAACGTCGGGATGACGATCGGGATCGCGCCGGTGACCGGGATCCCGCTTCCCCTCGTCTCCTACGGCGGCAGCTCGCTCCTGACCACGCTGATCATGGTCGGCATCCTCGAGTCGATTCACGTCCGCGGGCGCCTCGCGGGCGCGCGGTAGGCGGCGGACGATGCCGAAGCTGCCGCTCAGCCCGATGTCCGTCTGGAGCGTCGTCAAGGAGCTGCGGACGACGTCGGAGGACTTCCGGCCGCTCCTCGTCGCCGGGGCTGCCGAGCACGCTGCCGCGATCCGGACGGCGTTCGTGGAGGGCGGCGACCCGACCGCGGCGCGCGACCTCTCCGGCGGCGCGCCGTCGCCGTACGACCTCGAGGGCGCCCGCGTCCTCGTCTACGCCGTCGACGGCCGGAACCCGGACGAGGAGGACGAGAAGGTCCTGCGCCTGGCGGGACGGAAGGGGGTCGAGGTCGTCTGCGTGCTGGTGGGGGTCCAACCGGACGACGTCCCGGATGTGCCCTACGTGCCGGCCACGGACGTCGTCGCCGTCGCGCCCGGCGAGGCGCTCCCGATCGCCGAGATCGCCGAGCGCGTCGCCGAGCGGGCGGACGAGACCAGCCACCAGCTCGCCGCCCGACTGCCTGCCCTTCGCCCCGCGGTCGTGGAGTCCGTCATCAAGGGCTTCTCGGTGCAGAACGGCGTGCTCGGCGTCGCCATCTTCATCCCCGGCGCCGACTTTCCCGTGCTGACGCTGAACCAGATCCGCATGGTGCTGCGCATCGCGGCCGCCTACGGGGAGGAGCTCGACCGCCAGAGCGCGCTCGAGGTGCTGTCGGTCGTCGGCGCAGGCCTCGGCTTTCGTGCGGTCTCGCGCCAGCTCGCCGGCTTCGTTCCGGGCCTCGGCTGGGTGGTCAAGGGCGGGATCGCCTACGCGGGCACGCGCGCGATCGGCGAGGCGGCCGGGGCGTTCTTCGCGGCAGGCGGCACGAGGAGGCTCGGGGAGTCCGTCCGGTCCCGGTCCTAGCCTCTCTGCGCATGGAGAGGGAGGACGTGCGGGAGACGCTCCTCATCGAGGAGGCCGACGCCTGGTTCGAGTATCTGGAGGCGACGCAGGCCGAGATCGGGACGGGCCGCTACGACGAGGTCGAGCCCTGGGCCTGGGCCCGTCTCAACCAGCGCCTCCGGGCAGTCGAGCACAAGCGCGAAGGCC
>JBOHAK010000476.1:0-2400 GCA_050697795.1 Gaiellaceae bacterium | reverse complement strand
GGCCGCCCCGAGGCAATCCGCCGGCGCCCGGGCGCCGTAGTCAGGAGGCGATACCGGGGACGGGAGAGAACGGGCCCGGAGAGGCGCACCGCGCCGCCCCTCCGAGCCGCCAGCACTCGACCCCGGGAACTCGGAGGGGCGGGCCCGCCCGGCGCCCGCCCCTCTGCTTCTGCCACCCGGCGGGCGCGCCGCGACGTTTGCGGGTCGTCCCGAGCGGCTATCTAAGGGGCCTGTCGAGCCAACGGCGAGGGAGGACTTCACATGCCGACCTGGGTCTGGATCCTGCTGATCGTGCTGCTCGTGCTCGTGCTCTTCGGCGGCGTCGGCTACGGCCGCCGGGGCGTCTAGCACGCACAGCGAAGGAGATCCGAACGGAGGGGCCGCGAGGCCTCTCCGTCGTCAATGCCCTTCGGGAGGCTCCCAGCCCTCGAGCACGGGCGGCTTCCAGTCCGTTCCCGTCGTCCGCGAGCCCTCGACCCACGGGCCGAGCTCGGGCTGCGGGAACTTCGTGTGCTTCGCCTTGAGCTGGATGCCGTAGGAGTTGCCGGACTGGAGGTGCTTGACGAGCACCTTGCGGGCGATCTCGTCCTCGCGCCCCGCGGGGATCTCGAAGTAGATCTTCAGGAACGAGTTCGAGTAGCGGTCGAAGACGGCGGGCATGCCGTCCTCCTCGAGGAGCTCGACGTCCTCGAGCCAGTTGAGGTCCTCGCCGGGCGTGGCCGCGAGCAGATCGACGTCCTCGATCTCGCCCATGTCCTCCTGGTATGAGAAGCGCCGGCCGGCGAGATACTCGGCGTCGATCGCCCTGATCTTCTCCGGCTCTCGCGTCGCCATCAGTCTTCGGCGCCGGCGAACTCGGCGGGCTGCTCGGGCAGGTAGTCGACCGGGTACTCGAGGTGCTTCTCGAGCAGGCGCTTGATCTCGGCGAGCGCCTTCTCCTCGGTCACGCCGGGCACGTAGTCCGTGCCCGCGAGCGGAACCTTCGCCATGGCGGCCGCCTCGACCGTGAGCGCGCAGAGGTCCTCGGGCTCGAGCGAGTGGACGTTCGTCTTCCCGCACGCCCGGGCGAGCATCTGCACCTCGAGCGTGAGCGTGTGCAGGAAGTTGTAGACGCGCTCGGCGGCCTCGTCGACGACGAGGCGCTTGCGCAGCTCCGGATCCTGCGTCGTGATCCCGACCGGGCAGCGGCCGGTGTGGCAGTGGTAGCACTCGCCGGCGGGGACGCCGATCGTCCCCTCGTAGTCGGTGACGCCCGGGATCTCCTTGTTGCAGTTGAGGGCGATCAGCGCCGCGTGCCCGAGCGCGACCGCCTTCGCGCCCAGCGAGAGCGCCTTGGCCACGTCGCCGCCGTTGCGGATCCCGCCCGCGACGACGAGGTCGATCTCGTCCGCGAGGCCGACGTCCTCGAGCGCGCGCCGCGCCTCGGGGATCGCCGCCATGAGCGGGATGCCCGTCTCCTCGGTGGCGATGTGCGGCCCCGCCCCGGTGCCGCCCTCGGCCCCGTCCAGGTAGATGATGTCGGGCCCGCACTTGGCCGCCATGCGCACGTCGTCGTACACGCGCGCGGCGCCGAGCTTGAGCTGGATGGGGATCTGGTAGTCGGTCGCCTCCCGGATCTCCTGGATTTTCAGCGAGAGGTCGTCCGGGCCGAGCCAGTCCGGATGCCGCGCCGGCGAGCGCTGGTCGATGCCAGGCGGGAGCGAGCGCATCTCGGCGACCTGCTCCGTCACCTTCTGGCCCATCAGGTGCCCGCCGAGCCCGACCTTGCAGCCCTGGCCGATGAAGAACTCGCAGGCGTCCGCCAGCATCAGGTGGTGCGGGTTGAACCCGTACCGGCTCTGGATGCACTGGTAGTACCACTTCGTCGACAGGTCGCGCTCCGGCGGGATCATCCCGCCCTCGCCCGAGCAGGTCGCCGTCCCCGCCATCGACGCGCCCTTGGCGAGCGCCATCTTCGCCTCGAGCGAGAGCGCGCCGAAGCTCATGCCGGTGATGTAGACGGGGATGTCGAGCTCGATCGGCTTCTTCGCGAAGCGGGCGCCCAGGACGGTCTTCGTCAGGCACTTCTCGCGGTAGCCCTCGATCACGAACCGGGTCAGCGTGCCCGGCATGAACATGAGGTCGTCCCAGTGCGGGATCTTCTTGAACATCGAGAAGCCCCGCATGCGGTAGCGGCCGAGCTCCGCCTTCATGTGGATGTCGTTGACGACCTCCGGCGTGAAGATCGGGCTGCGGCCCAGCACCGTGCGCCGCTCGGGCTGCCCGCCCCCCACGTTGCCGCCGACGTGGTCGTACCGGTCTGTCATCACAGCACCAGCTTCCGCTCGGAGGGCTCGAGGTTGTCGTAGTTGTAGAGCTTCTTGCCGCACACGAACTTCTGGAACTCGGGCGGGTCGCCGA
>JBOHAK010000475.1:0-5610 GCA_050697795.1 Gaiellaceae bacterium | reverse complement strand
GGGACGATCGTCCCCTTTAACGACGGCGCGGGAATCGCGAAGCATACCCTCGTCGAGCGCGGCTGGGACGAGTACGAGCCAATCGCGACCGCCGTCTTCGCCGTCGCAGCCTCGTTCGCCCTCGCATCGAGCTCGCGCCGGGTGCTGGCGTGCGGCGCGCTCCTCGGGCTCGGCACCGTCGCCACCCTCCTGTGGGTGCGCCTCCTGGCGATTCCGGCGCTCCAGCCCGACTCGATCAGCTCGCCGGGCCTGGGGGCGTTCCTCGGGCTCGCCGGCTCCGGCGCGCTCCTCGCGGGAGGCATGGTCGCCCACTCCCGCCTGGCGAGCGCCGGTCTGCCGGGCGGCGTGCCGGCCGGGCGGGCGACGTAGGCCGGGGGCGCGGATGGCGATCGCCGAGCCGACACGGAAGCCTCCCGCCGCAGTCCCCCCGGAGGCGGGCGAGGGCAACCCGACGCTCCAGCGGCTCGAGGATCAGATCGCCTGGTACGACCGGAGCAGCGCCCGGTGCCAGCAGCGGTTCAAGTGGCTGAAGGCGGTCGTGATCGCCGCCGCCGCCGCGATCCCGGTCGTCGCGGCCTTCGACGTCCCGGTGTACGTGGCGGGGATCCTCGGCGCCGTCGTGGTCGTGACCGAGGGCCTGGTGCAGGTCAACCAGTACCACCAAAACTGGATCACGTACCGGTCCACGGCCGAGGCGCTCAAGCACGAGAAGTACCTCTTCCTGGCGCGCGCGGACGTCTACAGCGGCTCGAGCAAGCCGTTGCAGCTGCTTGCGGAGCGCATCGAAGGGCTCATCTCCCAGGAGCACGCCCGCTGGGTGTCGAGCCGGCGGCACCACACCGACGCCGAGGAGGACGAGGAGGAGCCCCAGCCCGAGCGCTAGCGCGTCCGGTAGCCCGCGAGGCGGCCGAGCGGCGCGAGCAGGGCGAAGAGGACGCGTTGCACGGCGTAGGGCGGGCGCGCGAGCGAGAAGTCGTCCAGGTGCGCATGCCCGACGACCGCGGCCTGCAGGAGGTTGGGCGCGCCCCTCTCGTCGGTCTTTCCCTCGGCGGCCAGGCCGTACATCTTCTCGAGGAAGCGCTCGTATGTCCCGGCCGGCTCGTGGTCGACGACCGTGCGCGCTGGCTCGTCCCCCTCTACTCGGAACGTGTGCGGCGCGCCGCGCGGGATCGAGAAGCGAGCCGGTGCCTCGACGACGTGCTCCTCGCCGCGCAGGGTGAAGCGGATGCTCCCGGACTCGAGGTGGTGGCGCTCGAGGAAGGCGCGGTGGACGTGGACCGGAGGCCCTTCCTTGTGCGGGTCGGCCGTGACGTCGAAGCGAAGGAGGCTCCCGTCGGAGTCCGCGGAGGTGACGACGAACGTGAGCGTCTCCCCCGTCGCCGGGTTGCGGATGACCTGTCCTGCGCGCGCCATCGGTGGCCGGAGACTAGATGGGGCCGACCTTTCCCGTCGCGCATCGTCTAAGCGACCGGTGGCGAGCGACTCCGTCCAGCAGCTGGTCTTCGAGGGCGACCGGGTCGTCCTCGGCGAGTTTCACTGCTGGCCGGACGACCCGCGCTGGTCGCGGGAGAACCGGGCCGAGGAGGGGCACTTCGTCGTCTTCCCGGGGACGAGCGTCGTGATCGAGCGCGCGGGGGAGGCGGTCGTCGCGACGCCGAACCACGTCATGTTCTACGACCGCGACCAGGCCTATCGGCGGCGGCTCCTGCACCCGCGCGGTGACCACTGCGTGTTCCTGCTCGTCGACGAGGCGCTGCTCGCCGAGCTCGCGGGCGGGCGCGGCGAGGGATTCCGCTTCCCGGTCGGTCACGGCCCGGTCGAGCCGGCCACGTACCTCCTCCACCGGCTCCTCCTCCGCGCGGCGCAGGGGCGAGGCGCCGACCGGTTCCTCCTCGAGGAGACGCTCTGCCGCGTCGTCGGCGAGGCGCTCGCGAGCGGCCTGCGCCTCGCCGGGCCCCGAGGCCGCCGTGCTGAGCGCCCCGGGACGAGCGAGGCGCACGCCGAGCTCGTCGAGGCGACGAAGGAGCTGATCGCGCGGCGGCTCGACGAGCGCCTGACGCTCGGGGCGATCGCCCGCGGCGTGCATAGCTCCCCGTTCCACCTCGCGCGGGTCTTCCGGGAGCGAACCGGCTTCAGCATCCACGGCTACCGCAACCAGCTCCGCCTGCGCTCCTCGCTCGACGGCCTCTTCGAGCCCGACGTGGATCTCGCGCTCCTCGCGCGCCGGCTCGGCTACTCGAGCCATAGCCACTTCACGGACAGCTTCCGCCGCGCCTTCGGCGCGCCGCCGTCGGCCGTCCGCCGCGCGGGCCGCCTGGGCGAGCTCGCCGAACTTCGCACGATTCTGGAAGCGCCGCTCGCGGCCGCGTCCTAGCCTCGGTCGCAAAGACCGAAGGGGGAGACGATGGGGTGGAAGCAGCGGCTTGCCGCCGCTGCCGCCGGACTCGCGGCGGTGCTCGCGCCCGGCGCGGCGGCGACGGAGACAGATGGGTTCGTGGAGCCGGTCGAGGTGCTCCACACGCTGAGCGGGACGAACCCGGGGGCGTTCTACGGCTGGGCGGTGAGCGAGCTCGGCGACGTGGACGGCGACTCGCGGACGGATCTCATCGTCGGCGAGCCGTTCACGGGCACCGGCACGACCTGGGTCTACTCGGGGCGCACCGGCGACCTGCTCTACCGCCTGGACGGCGCCTCGGGCGACCAGCAGGGCTACGCGATCGCCGACGCCGGCGACACGGACGGCGACGGCGTGCCGGACATCGTGAGCGGCGCTCCGGGAGTCGGCCGGGGGAGCGTCTACCTCTACTCGGGGGCGACCGGACGGCTCCTGCACAGGTTCTCGCGCGGCCGCGACGGAGACTTCTTCGGCGCCGCGGTCGCAGGAGCGGGTGACGTGAACCGCGACGGCCACGCGGACGTCCTCGTCGGCGCCACGATGAGCGACGGCGGCGGGCGCGACTCCGGCCGCGCCTACCTCTTCTCCGGGCGCACGTACGAGCTGATCCGCAAGCTCGACGCCGGCGACGAGGGCGACCTGTTCGGCTCCGCCACGGACTGGACGCCGGACCTGAACGGCGACGGCCGCCCCGAGCTGATCGTCGGCGCGCAGAACGCAGGGCCGACGACGGGCGGGAAGGCGTACGTGTTCTCGAGCCGGAACGGGAGGCGGCTCTTCGCGATCACGCCTCCGGCGAGCGCCGTCGAGTTCGGCTCGTTCTTCGTCGCGGGCGTCGGCGATGTGAACGGCGACGGCACCGGCGACGTCTACGCGGCCGACTACGCCGACGGGTCGCTCGGACCGGGCACCGGCCGCGCGGCCGTCCATTCGGGTTCCGACGGGACGGAGCTGCGCTCGTGGACCGGCTCGGCCGGCGGCGAGGGCCTCGGCCCGGGCCGCGAGGCGGGCGACGTGGACGGGGACGGGCTCGTCGACCTCGCGATCGGCTCCTACACGTCGAGCGACGGCGCGCCGCAGGCGGGGAAGGTCGAGATCTTCTCCGGCGTGGACGGCTCGCTCATCCGGCGGATCACGAGCACGACCGCGTTCGAGAACCTCGGCTTCGACACCGTCGGGGTGGGCGACCTGTCGGGCGACGGCGTCCCGGATCTCCTGATCTCCGCCGCGAGCGGCGACCGCGTCTACGTCGTGGCGGGCGCTCGAGAGTAGCGGCGGTACGGAGGTGGGAGGGCGGTGGCCGTCCGGTCTGCCCGCCGGGCCGCCGCCCTCGCCGCCGCGCCGAGCATCTCAGATCGCGCGTCTCTCGGCCCCTCCCGTCGGGCGTTGCCCGAGAGCTTGTGTTCCATGCGCACAAGCTTCCTGGGGCCGATTCGGACGGTGGTCTCGGAGCGTCCCGTCCGTCGTCGCCCGGGACCGGCCGCTGTTATCAGCTTGTGCCGGTGAAACACAAGGTCGGGTTCGCGCTCTCCCTAGGAGGTGGGCGGGGCGCCGGTGGCCGGGCCCTGGCCGGCGGCGTCGTCCAGGCGGTAGAGGCGCGCTTCGCGGCGGCTGTTTCGGCCGGCCTCGATCCGCGCGACGATCTGCTCGAGCCGAGCGAGGCGGCGGTCGACCGAGCGCCAGCCGGTCGTCACGAGCTCGGTGAGGAGCGCGACGTCCTCCGCGCGCTCGCGGCGCTCGCTCTCCACCTCGCCGGAGACCTGCTCGAGCCGCTGGAGCATCCGCTCGAAGAGGCTGCCGAGCTCGGCGACGTGCTGGGCGACGGGGCGGACCTCGACGCGGAGCGCCTCGTAGACGACCGTCCCGACCCCGTCGGGGAGGGTCGCCTCGAGCTCGGCCGTCGCCGCGCGGAAACGCTCGACCAGCGTGTCGTGGCCGCCGTCGGCGCTTCCTCCTCGATGCGCGGGGAGCACCTCGGTCCGGCGGGCCGCAAGGGGCGGCCCGAGGGCGTCGATCGCCCGCTGGACGCGCTGTTCGACCTCCTCGCTGACGGATTCCCCGTGGACGACGCGCAGCACGTTCTCCGCGGAGACCTCCGCGTATGCCGCAAGCTCGAGGATTGTTGCCACAGGGCGCAAACGTAACTCCCTCAGACCCTGCGATCAACAGCAGCCGGCATGGACTCGACCCTCGTCTCGGCCTCCGCGCCGGCGAGTGCCGCCTCCGCCCGGGCGAGCAGCGAGACGGCGTCGTCGCTGTCTCGCAGCTCCGCCGAGGCGAGCCACGTCTGCGACCGCATTCCCCCGGCGAGCGTCGTCGTGAGGGCGGGCTCCACGCGCCGGGCGAGCCGCTCGGCATCGCGGCGCGAGGCCTCGGGGAGGAGAGCGGCGAAGTGCCCGCCGCCGAGGTGGAAGACGACGTCCGCGGCGCGCACCGACGCGCGCAGGCGGCTCGCCGCCCAGGGCAGGAGCCCGTTGGCGGACGCGGCGCCCAGGCCGAGCAGGAGGACGCTCACCGGATGCTCGTAGCGGCGCGCACGCGCGCACTCGCGCTCCAGCAGCTGCTCGAGGGATCGCCGGCCGTGGAGCCCGGTCTCGGGGTCGAGGTCCGCCTCGCGCCGCAGCCGGTCGATGGAGAAGGCGCTCTCGAGCGCCGGGCCGAGGGCCGACGCGAGGCCCTCGAGGCGGGCGAGCTCGTCGTCGGTCGCCTCACGCTCGACGCGGCGCCAGAAGACGGCGAGCGTCCCCACGCCCGCTTCCTCCCCGTCGACGAGCCGCAGGGCGAGCCCGCCTGCGAGCCGGAACTCGTCCCGCGCGAGCTCCTCCTCGGTGTAGCGGTACGTGAGGGAGACTGCGCGCGCCTCGCCGCCGCCGGGCGGGAGGCCGGTGAGCTCGCGGGAGGCCTCCTCCGCCGTCAGGCCGAACGTCGCGACGAGCGGCTCGCCCTTCGCCCGAGGGAGGACGAGCATCGCGGCGGCCGCCCCGCCGAGCTCCGCCGCCAGCTCGACGGCGTGCCGCAGCACGGCTTCCAGGGAGCCGGAAGCCGCGGCGCCTGCGAGACGCCGGAGCGATCGAAGCTCGCTGCGCGCCCGGACGGCCTCGGCGCGGGCGCGGCGGACCTCGCCCCACGCGGGCCCGGGCTCCGGCGCCGCCGGAACGGCCGCGGCGCGCCGCCGCCTCCGCCGCACGACCAGGGCCAGGGCGAGCGCGAGCAGG
>JBOHAK010000474.1:0-5161 GCA_050697795.1 Gaiellaceae bacterium | reverse complement strand
TGCCGCTTCCGGGCGGGCCCGGGGCGGCGCCGGGCGGCTCGATCATCGTCCTCGTGGCAACGAGCGCACCGCTCCTCCCCGACCAGTGCAGGCGGCTCGCCCAGCGCGCCGGGCTCGGGATCGCGCGCATGGGCGGCGTTGGGGAGAACTCGAGCGGGGACCTCTTCCTCTGCTTCTCCACGGGCAACCGGGGCTTGCCGGCGGGCGACTTCGCCGCCGAGACCCCACCGACCGTGCCGCTCCAGATGGTGCCGGCGCAGCGGCTGACGCCGCTCTTCGACGCCGTTGTCGAGGCGACCGAGGAGGCGATCCTGAACGCCCTCTGTGCGGCCGAGACGATGACTGGTCGCGCGGGCCTCACGGCCCACGCGCTGCCCGCCGAGCGCCTTTCCGACCTGATGGCGCAACGCGGCGAGCCCGGACGCTAGCTTTTCGACCTCGTGTCGAAAAGGTCTTCCCTGGTTAGGCCCGCGTTTCCGCCTTGTTAGGACACGATACGAGGGCTACGCTGGCCTGGATGGATAACCGGCGACGAGCTCGGAAAACGGAGGGCGGATCGAGATGAGCGTTGCGGTGACCCAGCACAAGAACTACATCGGCGGCCAGTGGGTCGACTCCGCCGGGGGCGAGACCATGGAGGTGCTCAACCCGGCGACCGGCGAGACGATCGCCGAGGTTCCCGCCAGCACCGCCGAGGACGCCGACCGGGCGGTGCAGGCGGCGAAGCGGGCACTGCCGGAGTGGCTCGAGACGACCCCGGGCGAGCGGGCGGAAATGCTCCTGAAGCTCGCCGACGTGATCGAGCAGAACCAGGACGAGCTGGCCGAGCTCGAGTCGAGGAACGTCGGGAAGCCGCTGCCCGTCTCCCGCGACGAGCCGCCGGTCTCGGCGGACAACATCCGCTTCTTCGCCGGCGCCGCCCGCGTCCTCGAGGGCCGCTCGGCGGGGGAGTACATGCGCGGCTACACGTCCATGATCCGGCGCGAGCCGATCGGCGTCGTGGCGGGCATCGCGCCCTGGAACTACCCGCTCATGATGGCCATCTGGAAGGTCGCCCCGGCGCTGGCCGCCGGCAACGTCCAGGTGCTGAAGCCGTCCGAGCAGACGCCGCTCACGGCGCTCCGCCTCATGGAGCTCGCGGAGGGGATCCTCCCGCCCGGCGTGCTGAACGTCATCACGGGCGACGGCGTCCCCGCGGGCGAGGCGCTCGTGAAGCACACCGACGTGCGGCTCGTCTCCCTGACGGGCGACGTGGCGACCGGCAAGGAGATCGCCCGCACGGCGGCGGACAACCTCAAGCGCGTGCACCTCGAGCTCGGCGGCAAGGCGCCCGTGCTCGTCTTCGACGACGCCGACCCCGCCGCGGTCGCGGAGAGCATCAAGATCGCCGGCTACTGGAA
The DNA here is from genome assembly GCA_050697795.1 of Gaiellaceae bacterium. GTDB lineage: Bacteria > Actinomycetota > Thermoleophilia > Gaiellales > Gaiellaceae > JAIBJN01. The sequence goes on along the minus strand of JBOHAK010000474.1, from coordinate 3,761 downwards.
CTCGGGCCAGGACTGCACGGCGGCCTCGCGCATCGTCGCCGGCCCGAAGATCTACGACAAGCTCCTGGAGGAGCTCGTGCCGGCGGTGGAGTCCATGCAGGTCGGCGACCCGGCCGACGGGGACGAGATCGAGATGGGGCCGGTCATCTCGAAGAGCCAGCAGGAGCGCATCTTCGGCTTCCTGGAGCGCGCCAAGGGCGCCAACGTCCTGACGGGCGGCGGCTCGAACGGCGAGCGGGGCTTCTTCGTGACCCCGACGATCGTCGCCGGCGTCGAGCAGACTGACGAGATCGTGCAGCGCGAGGTCTTCGGCCCGGTCGTGACGGTGCAGCGCTTCGCCGACGACGACCAGGCGATCGCCTGGGCGAACGACGTCGACTACGGCCTGGCGGCGTCCGTCTTCACCCGCGACGTGGGGCGGGCGCTGAACGCCGCGCGGAAGCTCCAGTTCGGCACCGTGTGGATCAACGACCACATCCCGCTCGTCTCGGAGATGCCGCACGGCGGCTTCAAGCAGTCGGGCTACGGCAAGGACCTCTCGGTGTACGGCCTCGAGGACTACACCCAGGTCAAGCACGTGATGGCGAAGATCGACTGAGGCTGCGGTTGGCGGTCCGGGAAGAGGACGCTGCGGCGGCCCGAGGGCGGGAGGATGATTCCGCCCCGGCCGACGTCCGCCTGGACGCCGTCACGAAGCGCTTCGACGACGTCGTCGCCGTAGACGGCGTCTCGCTCGAGATTCCGCCGGGGAGCTTCTTCGCGCTGCTCGGCCCCTCGGGATGCGGGAAGACGACGACGCTTCGCATGATCGGCGGGTTCGAGGAGCCGACGGCCGGGACGATCTACCTCGGCGACCGCGACGTGACGAATCTCCCGCCCTACAAGCGCGACGTGAACACCGTCTTCCAGAGCTATGCGCTCTTCCCGCACCTGTCGATCTTCGAGAACGTCGCGTTCGGCCTCCGACGGCGGGGGGTCAAAGGCGCCGACCTCCGCGGTCGAGTGACCAAGATCCTCGACCTCGTCCAGCTGCCCGGAATGGGCCCGCGGAAGCCCAGGCAGCTTTCCGGCGGTCAGCAGCAGCGGGTAGCCCTCGCGCGAGCGCTAGTCAACAGCCCAAGAGTGCTCCTCCTCGACGAGCCGCTCGGGGCGCTCGACCTCAAGTTGCGCAAGGAGATGCAACTCTTCATCAAGGCGCTCCAGCACGACCTCGGCATCACGTTCGTCCACGTCACGCACGACCAGGAGGAGGCCATGACCATGGCCGACTCGATCGCGGTCATGCACGACGGGGTCATCGAGCAGCTCGGGACGCCGACCGAGCTCTACGAGAGCCCGCGCACGGCCTTCGTGGCGGGCTTCCTCGGCATCTCGAACCTTCTCCCCGGCACCGCCGAGGGCAACGGGATCGTGCGCCTCTCCGACGGCACCGCCGTCCGTGTCCCGGCTGCCGCGGGCCGGAGCGGGGAGGTCTCGATCGGCATCCGGCCGGAGAAGGTCCGCCTCGGCGGCGGCGAGGAGAACCGCCTCGCCGGCGAGGTGCGCGAGAGCGCCTACATCGGCGTCTCGACGCAGTACGTCGTGGACACACCGGCCGGCGCGATCAGGCTCTACGTGCAGAACGCCGAGCCCGGGGCGGGCTCGGCTCGTCCGGGCGACCAGGTGACGGTCGGCTGGAGCCCGGAGGCGACTTTCGTCGTCGAATCCCAAGGAGGAGAGGCATGACCCACCCGTTCATGGACCCGATCACGCGCCGGCAGCTCCTGCGCCGCGCTGCGGCGGGAGGCGTGACCCTCTCCCTGCCCGGCCTCCTCGCGGCCTGCGGCGGCGACGGCGGCATCGAGGGCCAGCAGGCGGAGACCGGCGCGACCGGCGCAACGACCGTCGAGCAGGTGCTCGCCGACGAGATCACGGTCTCGAACTGGCCGTTCTACATCGACCAGAACGACGACGCGAGCTCGTTCCCGACGCTCGACCAGTTCACCGAGGCCACCGGCGTGAAGGTCAACTACCTCGAGGACATCAACTCGAACGAGGAGTTCTTCGGCGAGATCCAGGCGCCGCTTTCCCGCGGCCAGTCGATCGACCGGGACATCATCGTTCCCACCGCCTGGTTGTGCGCGCGGCTCCTGCGCCTGGGCTACCTGCAGAAGATCGACAAGAGCGCCATCCCGAACATCGCCAACCTCGAGGACTCGCTCACGAGCCCCGACTGGGACCCGAACCGCGACTACGGCCTTCCGTGGCAGACGTACATCACCGGCGTCGGCTACGACCCCGAGCGGGTCGGCGGCGAGATCACCTCGGTCGAGCAGCTGCTCGACCCCGCCCTCAAGGGCAAGGTGACCATGCTCGACTCGATGGAGGACACGGTGGGGCTCTTCCTGCTCGACATGGGCGCCGACCCGACGGACCCGGACCCGGCCGCCTACGACGAAGTGATCGCCAAGCTCCAGAAGGCCGTGGACGACGGGCAGATCCGCCAGTTCACGGGCAACGACTACACCGGCCTCCTCGCCGGAGGCGACGCCTGGGCCTCGATCGCCTGGTCGGGGGACGTCGTCATCCTCCAGGCGGACAACCCGAACCTCGAGTTCACGATTCCCGACGCGGGCGGCATCACCTCGGTGGACACGATGGTGATCCCCACCGGGGGAGACGTCTACACGGCGTCGACCTTCATGAACTTCTTCTACGACCCGGAGATCGCCGCTCAGGTCGCCGCGTACGTCAACTACATCACCCCCGTCAAGGGGACGAAGGAGGCCATTACCGAGATCGACCCGGCGCTCGCCGAGAACCCGCTCATCTTCCCGACCTCGGAGGTGCTCGAGAACCTGTACGAGTTCAATCCGGAGGCCATCGAGAACACCGAGTTCCAGGAGAAGTGGCAGGCGGTGATCGGCGCCTAGCTCCGCCGGCGTCGGGCCATGGCGTTCTTCCACCGCCACCGGTGGCTCACCCCGTACGTGCTGCTGGCGCCCGGGCTGGCGTTTCTCATCCTGTTCTTCGTCGTCCCGCTCTACTACCTCAGCTACACGTCGCTGCAGGAAGGGACGGTCCAGATCGGCTACACGTTCACCTGGGCCTGGGAGAACTACTCCAATGCGATCCGCGCCTACGACGAGCAGTTCATCCGCTCGCTCCAGTACGCCGGCATCGCCACGCTCCTCGCCTTGCTCATCTCGTACCCGCTCACGTACTGGATCGCGTTCCGCGGCGGGCGCTGGAAGAGCCTCCTGCTGCTCTTCATCATCGCGCCCTTCTTCGTCACCTACCTGATCCGCACGCTCGCCTGGCAGAACATCCTCTCCGACGACGGCTTCGTCGTGAACGTGCTCCAGTTCCTGGGGCTCGTCTCCGACGACGGCCGCGTCCTCGCCACCTCGACCGCCGTGATCGCGGGGATCACCTACAACTTCCTCCCCTTCATGGCGCTGCCGCTCTACGTCAGCCTGGAGCAGATCGACAAGAGCCTCATTGAGGCGGCCAAGGATCTCTACGCCTCGAGCACGAAGGCGTTCTTGCGCGTGACGCTGCCGCTCTCCATGCCGGGGGTGATCGCCGGGACGCTGCTCACGTTCATCCCCGCCGCCGGCGACTTCATCAATGCCCAGCTCCTCGGGCTGGTCGCGGACGACGGTCGCGTCCTCGCCACCTCCACCGCCGTGATCGCGGGGATCACCTACAACTTCCTGCCCTTCATGGCGCTGCCGCTCTACGTCAGCCTGGAGCAGATCGACAAGAACCTGATCGAGGCG
>JBOHAK010000473.1:0-6853 GCA_050697795.1 Gaiellaceae bacterium | reverse complement strand
CAGTACGGGCGAGCTGCGCGAACGCGCGGGCGAAGAGGTAGTCACCCGCGGCCTTCGCGGCGCCCTCACCGTGCTCGGCCCAGACCGTCGGCCGCCCACGGCGCAGGTCGGCGCCGTCCAGCAGGTCGTCGTGGACGAGCGTCGCCATGTGCACGAGCTCGACGGCCGCGCCGCCCGCCACGGCACGCTCGCCCCCGCGCAGCTCGGCCGGGGTGCAGAGGAAGACGAGCACTGGCCGCAGGCGCTTCCCGCCGGCCGCGAGCGTCTCGATCCCGATCGCGGCCACGAGACCGGGATGCGACGAGACGGACTCCTGCAGCTTGTCCTCCAGCCGGCCGAGGTACTCGTCGAGGCCCGGTGACGAGCGGACGGTGGCGAGCGCGTTCATGCCGACGTCCTAGCCGTGTGCAGCGCCACGATCCCGCCGCCGAGCAGCCGCCACTCGACGCCCTCGAAGCCGGCGCGGCGCATGATCTCCCCGAGATCCTCGGGTCCGGGAAAGCGGCGGACGCTCGCCGGGAGGTAGGTGTAGGCCGCCCCGCCGGGCAGCACCTTGCCGAGGAGCGGCACGAGCCCGTCGAACCAGAGCCGGAAGAAGGGCCTGAGGAGGCCGCGCGGCCGCGTGATCTCCAGGCACCCGAGGCGCCCGCCGGGGCGCAGGACGCGGGCGAGCTCCCGGAGGCCCGCCTCGAGGTCCTCGACGTTCCGGATCCCGAAGCCGACCGTGACCGCGTCGAAGCTTCCCTCCTCGAAGGGCAGCGCGAGGACGTCGCCGCGCACCCAGCGCACCGAGGCAGACTTGCGCCGCGCGCGCTCGAGCATGCGCTGGGAGAAGTCGAGGCCCGTGACGCGGCCGCCTGCGTGCTCGGCGGCGAGCGCGAGGTCGCCCGTGCCGCAGCAGGCGTCGAGCACCTCGTCCCCCGCGGAGACGACGGCCTCCGCCGCCAGCCTGCGCCAGCGCCGGTCGAGCCCCGCGGTCATGACGCGGTTCATCGCGTCGTACACCGGCGAGATGCGGTCGAACATCGCCTCGACGGCGGCGGGGGCGAGCGTGCCGGAGCTCACTGGCCCCACCGGCTGACGAGCGTCTGATCCATTCCCAGCTGGTCGAGACATCGGGCCACCACGAAGTTGACCAGATCGTCGATGGTCTGGGGGGCATGGTAGAAGCCCGGGGCCGCGAAGACGACCGTCGCGCCGGCGCGGCGCAGGCGCAGCAGGTTCTCGAGGTGAATGGCCGAAAGCGGGGTCTCGCGCGGGACGAGCACGAGCTTGCGCTCCTCCTTCAGGGCGACCGAGGCCGCGCGGTGAACGAGGTTGGCCATCGCGCCCGCCGCGATGCTCGCCGCGGTGGACATCGAGCACGGGCAGACGACGTAGCCGTCCACGCGGGCCGACCCGCTCGCGTACGGGGTCGTGTAGTCGCGGAGGCCGACGACGGTGACGCCCTCGAGCGCCTCCGTCAAGCGGGCGGTCACCTCGTCGCGAGAAAGCGAGATGTCGCCGTAGAGCTCGGTGGCGCAGACCTGCACGCCGGCGTCCGAGATGCACACGCCCACCTCGGCGCCGCCCGCGGTGAGCGCCTGGAGCAGCCGTGCAGCATAGGGCGCGCCCGAAGCGCCGGTGATGCCGAGGAAGACGTGCACGGGCCGGCGGCTACCCGCCGCCGCCCTCGCCCTTCGACTCCGAGAGGAACGTCCCGAGGAGCTGAAGGTTCTCCTCGCCGAGCGACTGGTACGACGGCATGACCTGGTTGCCGAACTCCGCCGGGTTGGAGACGTAGGTGGCGAGCTCCTCCGCACTCTGGCCCGACGCGCCGATGTCGGAGAGGTCGGGCGCGCCGAGGTTCGACGAGCCGGAGCCGAGGTAGGTGTGGCAGCTCTGGCACCCGGACTGCGCGAAGAGGACCGCGCCTTCGCGGCCCTGCTCTGAGAGCCCCTGGGTCTGCACCCAGTCGTCGACCTGCTCCACGTTCTCGGTGGCGAGCGACTCCTCGGCCGTCGCGCCCTTGTAGGTGAGGATCCCCATCGAGGCGATGACGAGGAGCGCGCCGACCACGGCGACCGGGCGGCGCAGGAGCCGCCGCTCGCGCCGCCGGTCGAGGAACGGCAGCATGAACAGGAGAATCAGGGCGATGGTCGGGATGCCGACGGTGCCGAGCACCACCGACTCCGGCCACTGGAAGATGCGGAGCAGGTAGAAGAGGAAGAAGAAGTACCAGTCCGGCCGCGGGATGAACGAGGTCGTGCCCGGGTCGGCCTCCTCCGTGTAGCGCGGCCCCAGGATGCCGGAGTCGCCCGCTTCCTCGCCGGAGGTGAAGTACCAGACGCAGGCCAGCGCGACGATGACACACACGACCACGAGCGACATGACCGTGTCGTGGAACATCGCCCACGGGTGGAAGGGCTTCCCGCGGGTCTGGACGTCCTCCTTGTAGCGCTTGAAGTACGCTCGCTCCTGCTCGTTGCTCATGGTTCGGGCTGCCTTCTGACGACCTCGTCGGCGGCGGGACCGTTGCCGCGCGGGCGTGGCTCGACGAGCCCGCGCTTCGCGGTCACGACCTCGACACGTTCCTCGCCGGCCGGGTCCTCCGACCACGGCGGCGAGGTGACGCCGAGGCGGATGACGAGGTAGATGTGCAGGGTGATGAGCCCGATGAGCGCGCCCGGTATCAGCAGCATGTGCGTGGAGTAGAAGATCGAGAGCGTGTTGGTGCCGATCTCCTGACCTCCGCGCAGGAAGTCCGAGAGGAACGGCCCGGCGAACGGCGCCGTAGCGTTCAGGTTGATGCCGACGACGGTCGCCCAATAGGAGGTCTGGTCCCACGGCAGCAGGTAGCCCGTGAAGCCCTCGAGCATCGCGAGCGCGAGGATCAGGACGCCGAGGAGCCAGTTCAGCTCGCGCGGGTACTTGTAGGCGCCGAACAGGAACACGCGCCCCATGTGCAGGAAGAGCAGGATGATGAAGACGCTCGCTCCCCAGCGGTGCATCCCGCGCACCAGCCACCCGAGCGTGAGGTCGTTCGTGATCGTCTGGATGGAGTCGTAGGCCTCGTTCGGAGACGGCTGGTAGTAGAAGGCGAGGATCACGCCGGTGACCGCCTGCACGATGAAGGCGGTGAGGGTCGCCGACCCGAGCGTGTGGAACCAGTTCGTGTCGTGCGGGACCTTGCGGAACAGGAAGTAGTGGATGGCGCCCACGAAGCCCGAGCGCTCCTCGACCCAGTCGAGCGGGTAGGTCACGACCCGCCCGAGCTGCTGCCGCCGCTTCGACTGGGTCCGCGCCATCAGGGGATGTAGGGGTAGAGGATCTGCTCGGGGCCGTCCACGTGGACGCCCGGGTCGACGGCCTCGCCGTAGCGGAAGATCGTCGCGTCGGCGCCCTGCCCCTCGACGTGCCCGACGCTATACGGCTTGCCGAGCACGAGGCTCCCGTTGAGGATCGAGTACTCGTAGCGGTCGAGCGCGCGGACGGGCGGCCCGGCGGTGCGGTTGCCCTCGATGTCGTAGGCGCCGCCGTGGCAGGGACAGCCGAACCCCGAGGGCTGCGTGGGCGTGAGCGTCACGGGCAGCGCGGACGTCTCGACGTCGGCGGGCTCGCCGGGCGGGCCCTGCGGCTGGGTCGGGCAGCCGAGGTGCGCGCAGCGGTTCGAGATGATGGTGAGGCTCGGGACCTGGTCCCTGAGGCCGTTGTTCCGGATGAACGCGGTGCGCCGCGAGACCGGCCCGTCCTCGGGCTCGGACGTGAAGGTCGCGATCACCCAGTCGCCCTCCGGGTAATTGTCGAGGGGACCCAGGTCGACCTCCGGATACTCCTGGTTCACGAACGCCGGCAGCACCGCGAAACCGAGCACGGGGACGGTGACGATGCCCCCGATCACCGCGCCGAGCCCAAGCGTCGAAGCCTCGAGGAACATCGAGCGCGTGTAGCGCTCCGGCCCCGCGACCTCCTCTTCCTCCTCGACGACGACCGCCTCGACGGGCTCCGGCTCGGCGCGCAGGTCGCGGGTGACGTCCCTGATCCAGAGGAAGCCGAAGACGACCGCGAGGACGACCCCGATCGCCGTGATCGTCAGGTTGACGATCAGGCCGAGGAGGATGAGCGCGACGGCGCCCGCGAACGCGAACGGCCAGATCGTCGGCGAGGGGAGATGCGGCGGCTCAGACTCCTTGCGCTCCGGCCGTTCTAGCTCGTCCGCCACCCGGCTTCCTCCGTCGACTCCTGACTGTTACAAGCGTCGGGCATTGTTTCCCCGGTGGCGCGATCCTGTCAACGACGTACCGTTTGCTTCAAGACGCGGGAAATCCGGCCGTTGCCGGAGGCCGGCGCGCCGATCCCGTACTCCTGCCAGCGCCGGTCCACGGCGTCACGAACCTCGGCCGTCATCTCGATGCGCTCCGGCCACTCGCGCGCTCCTTCCTCGGTCCACTTGTGCGTGGCGTCGATGCCGAGCTTACCGCCGTAGCAGGCGAGCATGGCCGCGTGGTCGAGCTGGTCGAGCGGCCCCTCCGTGAGGATGACGTCGCGCTTCGGGTCGACGTTAGCGCACACGTGGAAGAAGACCTGCTCGTAGTCGTGCACGTCGACGAGCTCGTCCACCACGACGACCGACTTCGAGAGGCTGAGCATCCCGAGTCCCCAGATCGCGTGCATCACCTTCTTCGCGTGGCCCGGAAAGGCCTTGCGGATCGAGACGATGACGCAGTTGTGGAAGGCGCCTGCCACGGGCAGGTCGTAGTCGACGATCTCCGGCACGGTCATGCGGATCGCGGGCAGGAAGATGCGCTCGGTCGCCTTCCCGAGCCAGGCGTCCTCGGCCGGCGGGATCCCCACCACGATGGACGGGTAGACCGCGTTGCGCCGCATCGTCATCGCCGTGAGGCGGAAGACCGGGAACGGCTCCGGCGGCGAGTAGTAGCCGGTGTGGTCGCCGAACGGCCCCTCGGTTCCCATGTCGCCGGCCTCGATGCGCCCCTCGAGGACGATCTCCGCGTTGGCCGGCACTTCGAGGTCGACCGTCTTGCACCTGACGAGCTCGACCGCCTCGCCGCGCAGGAACCCCGCGAGCATGAACTCGTCGATGTGCTTGGGGAGCGGGGCGCTCGCCGAGTACGCGGTCACCGGGTCGAGCCCGAGCGCGACCGCCACCGGGATGGAGCCCTCGGCCGCGAGCCAGTCGGCGCGCCCGTCCTTGTGCACCTGCCAGTGCATGTACGTCGAGCGGGCGTCGATCTTCTGCATCCGGTACATGCCGACGTTGCGGACGCCCGTGCGCGGGTCCTTCGTGATGACGGCCGGAAGCGTGATGAAGGGCGCCGGGTCACCGGGCCAGCAGTGCTGGATGGGGAGCCCGTCCAGGTCGGGCTCGAGCACGAGCTCCTGGCAGACGCCGCGCGAGACGGTCTTGGGCAGCGAGTCGGCGAGGCGCTTCAGCTTGCCGAGCCCCTTCACCTTCTCGACGAGCCCCTGCGGCGGCTGCATCTCGACGACCTCCTCGAGCTTGCGCGCGACCGCGTCGAGGCTCGGCTCCCCGAAGGCGAGGCACATGCGGCGCTCCGTGCCGAACTGGTTGATGAGGAGCGGACGCTCGGAGCCCTTGACGTTCCGGAAGAGGAGGGCCGGCCCGCCGCCCTTCACGACCCGGTCGGTGATCTCCGTGATCTCGAGGTAGGGATCGACCTCGGCGTCGACCTCGACCAGCTCGCCCTCCCGCTTGAGCAGGTCGATCCAGGAGCGCAGATCGGCGACAGGCACCGAGTCCGAGTCTATCCGGCTGGTGCGGCGACTAGTGGCCGCGGCCGCGGCGGTGGCTCAGCCAGCGGCTGAACTGGCCGAGCGCGATGACGCTCAGGAAGATCAGGCCGACGACGAGCATCGCGATGATGATGTCGCGGCCCTCCTCGGCGGTGGACTTCTCCTGCGCGAGGAGGAGGGCGGTCACGAAGGCGCTCATCGCGTGTAAATCTAATCGACGCGCTCGTCGTGCAGGGCAAGAGCCCGCGCGACGGCGTCCAGGTCGGAGTCGGGCCGAGCAGCACCGGCGCCGAGCGACGCGACCGTCCCGGCCCAGGCCAGGCCGTCGCCGTCGAGGCCCTCGGCGCGGAGCTGGGCGCAGCGCGAGATCAGCGCGGCGAGGTCGGCGACGACCGCGACCTCGCCGTGGGCCGCGACGCGGACGAGGCCGTGCGCGTAGAGGTAGTCCCCGAGCAGGATGGCTGTGTCGGAGTCCCCCGGCGTGAAGAGGCGCGGGCGGCCGTAGTGCAGCAGGTAGCCCTCGTAGATGGACTCGAGCCCGAGCGCGAAGCGGGCCGGGCCGAGCGGGGAGAAGATCGGCGTCTCGTCGCGCTCGCCTCCCGGCCGGAGCGCGGCGGCCCAGAGAGCGCTCTCCCGCGCGGCCTCGCGGGCGATGACGTCCCAGATGGAGACCTCAGCCGCCGAAGAAGTCACGGGCCGCCTCCACGGTCGCCTCGAGCTCCGCCTCGCCGTGGGCCGTCGAGACGAAGAGCGCCTCGAACTGGGAGGGCGCGACGTAGATCCCGCGCGCGAGCAGGTGGCGGAACCAGGCGCCGTACCGCTCGGCGTCGCTCGCCTGCGCGTCCTCGAAGCTCCGCACCGGGCCCGGGTGGAAGAAGAGCGTCGCCATCGCGCCCACACGCTGCACGCAGGCCGCCTCCTCCCCGGCCGCCTCCAGCAGGCCGGCCTCGAGCTGCGCGCCCGCCGCCTCGAGCCGCTCGTAGACGGCCGGGTCCCGCAGCCGCCGCAGGACGACGAGCGCCGCCGCGGTGGCGAGCGGGTTCCCGGCCAGCGTGCCCGCCTGGTACACCGGCCCGGCGGGCGCGAGCTGGTCCATGAC
>JBOHAK010000472.1:0-8053 GCA_050697795.1 Gaiellaceae bacterium | reverse complement strand
CTCGCCGCCCGCGCCCCGGAGCACCTGAAGCCGGCCGCGCGCCTTGCCGCCGGCGTCGGCGCGCTCGCCGCCGCGGTCGAGGTCTTCACGTGGATGGTCGCCAACCCGCGCAATCCGTTCGCCCGCGCGCTCGCGCGGCCCGGCCACGAGCTCCAGCAGCGCTTCGTCACCGCCGAGCCCTCCGAGGAGCAGCTCGAGGTGGCGAATGCGGCTCTCCAGGAGTGCCTGCGCCTAGAATCGAAGGCTGATGGCGGTGGAGACCAAACCCCGGAGGAAGCGCCTCCCGCCTGAGATCTTCGACCTCCCGGTCGAGAAGATGCGGGAGGGCTACTACACCGACGTCTACTTCAACCAGGCGCGCGAGACGCTGCTCGCCGACGGCCGGCATCCGCGCGTCGTCATGCAGGTCTTTCAGAAGAAGACGGCCGTGCTCGGCGGGATGGACGAGGCGATCGCGATCCTCAAGCTCTGCGCCGACGACTGGGACGAGCTCACCGTGCACGCGCTCTACGACGGCGACGACATCGCGCCGTGGGAGACGGTCATGACGATGGAGGGCGACTACACGCTCTTCGCGCACCTGGAGACCGTCTACCTGGGAGTCCTCGCGCGCCGGACGCTCGTCTCCACGAACGTGCGCCGCGTCGTCCAGGCGGCGCACGGCAAGCCGATCCTCTTCTTCCCCGCCCGCCACGACCACCACCGGGTGCAGACGGGCGACGGCTACGCGGCGCACGTCGCTGGGGCGATCGGCGTCTCGACCGACGCCCAGGCGTCCTGGTGGGGCGGCCGCGGCGTCGGCACCGTCCCGCACGCCCTCATCGCCGCCTACGGGGGGAACACGGTGCTCGCGGCGACGAAGTTCGCCGAGTGGGCGCCGCTCGACGTGAACGTCGTCGTCCTCGTGGACTTCGAGAACGACTCGGTGGGGACGTCGCTCGAGGTCGCCCGCGCGCTCGGCGACCGCCTCTGGGGCGTGCGGCTCGACACGTCGCGGACGCTCGTCGACCGCGCGCTCTGGAACGAGATGGGCGATTTCGACCCGCGTGGGGTCAACGAGCGCCTCGTCCGCAAGGTGCGCGACGCGCTCGACGAGAACGGCTTCGAGCGTGTGCGGATCGTCGTCTCGGGCGGCTTCGACGCCGAGCGGATCCGGGAGTTCGAGGAGCGCGACGTCCCCGTGGACTCCTACGGCGTCGGCTCGTCGCTCATCCGCGGCGACAACGACTTCACGGCCGACGTCGTGCTCACCGACGGCCTTCCCTCGGGCAAGGTGGGGCGCTCCTACCGGCCGAACGAGCGGCTCGAGCTCGTCTCCTAGGACGTGTCGATCGCAGTCGGGTGCCGCGGCTCGTAGAGGAGCAGGTCGGCTCCCCCGGGCAGCAGCATCGTCGCGGTGATCCCCCAGCCCTCGTCCTCGGGCTCGCCGGCGAACTCGACGCCCTTCGCCCGGAGCTCGGCCATCGTCGTCTCGAGGTCGTCGCACATCAGGCTGAGGTCGCGGCGGACGAGGTGTTCGGCGGGGTGGACGCCGAGCTCCGCCGGCGGCAGCGCGAAGATCAGCCAGCCCTCGCCGGCGTCGACGTGCTCCCACCCGAAGACGTCGCGGAGGAGCTCCCTCACCGCCTCCGGCTCGGACGTGTAGAGCAGGGCGTGGACGCCCACGATGCCCATCGGCACGATCCTACGGCGCGGCGGGCCGAAGCGTCGAGACCGGCCCTTCAGGTTTCCCCGGCCGGTGCCGATGGGATTCGCGGGTGGACGCTGTTCTCGACTTCATCGCGGGGCTGCCGGAAGCTGCGCTGACGTGGCTCCCGCTGGTCTTCCTCGGCCTGATCGTCTACCTCATCTGGCGCTCGCTCGCTCTGATGCCGCGGGTGCGGCCGACCGAGGTCGAGCCGTCCTCCAAGTCCTCGGTCACCTGGGACGACATCGCCGGCGTGGACGAGGCAGCCGCCGAGCTCCAGGAGGTCGTCGACTTCCTCAAGGACCCGCGCCGCTTCTCCAAGCTCGGCGCGCGCGTGCCCAAGGGGATCCTCATCTACGGCCCGCCGGGCACCGGCAAGACGCTCCTCGCCAAGGCGGTCGCCCACGCGTCCGGCTCGACCTTCTACTCGCAGAGCGCCTCGGCCTTCGTGGAGATGTTCGCCGGCCTCGGCGCCGCCCGCATCCGCAAGCTCTTCGACCGGGCGCGCAAGAACGCGCCCGCGATCGTCTTCATCGACGAGCTCGACGCGGTCGGGACGCGGCGCACCGGCTCGGGCTTCAACCGCGAGCACGACCAGACGCTGAACCAGCTGCTCGTCGAGCTCGACGGCTTCAACCACCGCGACCAGATCGTCATCATCGGCGCCTCGAACCGGCTCGAGGACCTCGACCCCGCGCTTCTGCGCCCCGGACGCTTCGACCGCCAGGTGCTCGTCGGGCCGCCCGACCTCGCTGGGCGCGAGGCGATCCTCGGCGTGCACACGCGCGGGAAGCCGCTCGCCGGCGACATCGATCTGAACCAGCTCGCACGCCAGACGGCCGGCCTCACGGGCGCCGACCTCGCCAACATCTGCAACGAGGCGGCCATCTTCGCGGGGCGCGCCAACCGTTCGGAGATCACGCAGGCGGACTTCGACGCGGCGCTCGAGCGCATCGTCGCCGGCCTCCAGCAGCGCCGCGTCGTCACCGAGAAGGAGAAGCGCATCCTCGCCTACCACGAGGGTGGGCACGCCCTCATGTCCTACCTCGTCAACGACCCGCAGCCGGTCCAGAAGGTCACCATCGTCTCGCGTGGACGCGCGCTCGGCTACACGCTGAACACGCCGCAGGAGGACCGCTACCTCCACACGAAGGAGGAACTCCTCGACCACATGAAGGTGCTCCTCGCCGGCCGCGCCGCCGAGCAGATCGTCTTCGGCGCCGTGACGAACGGCGCCGCCAACGACCTCGAGCGCGTCACGGACCTGGCCCGCTCCATGGTGTTCGAGTTCGGCATGGGCGACGAGGTCACCGCGCGCACGATGCGGGCGGACAACTACGCCCTCTCGGAGCAGACGAAGCAGCTCCGGGACGAGGAGCAGGCCCGCCTCTGCGACCACGCCTTCGGGGAGGCCGTCCGGCTCCTGGCCAAGCACCGGCGCTCGCTCGACCGGGTGGCGGCCGCGCTGCTCGAGAAGGAGACGCTGCTCCGCGCTGAGCTCTCCGAGCTCTTCGCCGACGTCCCCAACGAGTCGAACGCCTCCGAGCGCGTCGGCACGCCGCGGGCCGTCTCCGCCTCCGACTGAGGGTCTTCCGCAGCCGATAGGATCGAACGCGTGGACGTGCGCTCCGTGCATCACGTCGCCTTCGCCGTCGAGGATCTCGACGAGGCAGTGGAGACCTACCGCTCGCTGTTCGGCGCCGAGGTCGAGCTGCGCGACCGGCTCGAGAGCCAGGGCGTCGAGGCGGCGTACCTGCGGCTCGGGACGGGCCGCGTCGAGCTGGTGTCGCCGCTCGCCGAGGACACGCCGGTCGGGCGCTTCCTCGCCCGTCGTGGGCCCGGGATGCACCACGTCGGGTTCGCGGTGGACGACGTCGTCGCCGCGGTGGGGGAGCTCGCGGCGACCGGCGTCGAGGTGATCGACCCCGAGCCCAGGCCGGGCCTCGGCGGCCACCTCGTCTCCTTCGTGCATCCGGACTCGCTCCACGGCGTCCTGGCGGAGGTCGTCGGTGCCTGACTCGACGGTCGCGGTCCAGATCGCCTTCGAGGGCGGGCAGACCGTGGGCGCGAACGTCTCGGCCAAGACGGCCGATGCGCTCGTCGCCGCCCTGGCGGCCTCGGACGCCGTCTTCGAGCTCGAGGCGGAGGACGGGACGTACGTGCTCGCGCTCGCGAAGGTCGTCTACGTGAGGCGGTCGGATCGGGAGACGCGGATCGGCTTCGCGGCCTCTGCGTAGCACCGCCTCCCGGGCCCTGGAGACGAAGCGCGAGATGGCACAGACCGGCAGCGAGCCCGTCGCCGACGTCAGGGAGCTCGTGGTGCGCGCACAGGCGGGCGACCGCGAGGCCCTCGAGGAGCTCTACCTCCTCCACTTCGACCGTATCTACGCCTACCTCCAGCTGACGGTCGGGAACCGCCACGACGCCGAGGACCTCACCAACCAGACCTTCGTCAAGATGCTCGAGTCGATCGAGCGCTTCCAGTGGCGCAAGGTGCCGTTCTCGGCCTGGCTCTTCCGCATCGCGCACAACCTCGCCATCGACCACTTCCGGGCGGGCCGGCGCTGGCAGCCCGAGGAGGAGCCGCCCGAGCCGCCGGACCGGGAGCAGCGCTCCGCCGAGGACGAGGCGATGCACTCGATCGGCCGGCGCAGCATGCTCCAGATGATGGAGGACCTCTCCGACGAGCAGCAGCAGGTGCTCACGCTCAAGTTCGTCTTCAACTTCTCGAACGGCGAGTCGGCGACGATCCTCGGCAAGACGGAGGGCGCCGTGAAGTCGCTCCAGCATCGGGCGCTCGCCTCGCTCGAGCGCCAGCTCGCCGCCGCCGGCTAATGCCCCTCCAGGAGCACTGATGTCCCTGGAGGTCGGCATCGTCGGCCTTCCCGACGCCGGGAAGACGACGCTCTTCAACGCACTCACCCGCGCCGGGGCGACCGTCTCCGGGAAGGAGAACGTCGGCATGGCACCGATCGAGGACGAGCGCCTCGACGCGGTCGCGCGGGTCGTCGGCGCGAAGAAGGTGACGCCGGCGGCGATCCGCGTCGTGGACGTCCCCGGGGCGGGGGCGCAGCTCCTCGGCAACCTGCGGCAGGTGGACGCGCTGCTCGTCGTCCTCGACGGGTGGTCGGGGACGCGGGACGGCGACGACGACCTGCTGACGCTCGGGCTCGAGCTGCTGGTCGCCGACCGCGACCATGTCGAGCGCCGTTTGGAGCGCGTCCGCAAGGAGGCGAAGTCGGGCGACCCACGGCTGCGGGCCGAGGTCGGCGAGCTCGAGCGGGTCCTCGCCCATCTCGACGCCGAGCGGCCGCTGGCGGACTACGACAGCGACCTCCCCGCCGCGCTGGAGCCGTTGACGACGAAGCCGCTCGTCGAGGTCCTGAACGGCCCAGGCGGGATCGACCTGAAGCTGGAGGCCGAGCTCGCCGAGCTGCCTGAGGAGGAGGGGGCCGCCTTCCGCGAGGGCACCTCGGCGCTCGACGAGGTCGTGAGCCGGCTGTTCGCCGCGCTCGATCTGGTCGCCTTCTTCACCGCGGGGGAGAAGGAGACGCGCGCCTGGACGCTGCGCCGGGGGCGGACGGCGCTCGACGCCGCCGCGTCGGTCCACACCGACATCGCGCACGGCTTCATCCGCTGCGAGGTGATCCGCTGGGACGACCTGGTCGAGTGCGGCTCGCACGCCGAGGCGGCGAGGCGGGGCCTGCAGCGGCTCGAAGGCAAGGGCTACGTCGTCGAGGACGGCGACGTCCTCAACGTCCGCTTCAGCCCGCCGCGCTAGCGGGCGCCCGTGGTCTCCACGGGCCGCGTCGTCGCGGCGGCGTCGAGCTGGTTCGCGTGATAGAGCACGGACGCCTCGGCCGTCCGCGCGCCACGCACGTCGTGGTGGACGGAGACGGCGTGCAGGACCTCGGCGAGGACGGCCGCCTCGAGGCCGCCGGCGCGCTCCTCGATGGCCCGCAGGCCGAGGTGGACGTGGCCGAGCAGCTTTCCCTCCGCGGTGGGGAGGAAGAGCGGCCCGCGGTCGAGCTCGCGCGCGCGGCCGAGGTCGTGCAGGAGGGCGGCGGCGAGCAGGATGTCGGCGCGCAGGCGCTGGTGCAGCTGCGCGGCCTCCCGGCAGAGCGAGGCGACGGCAACCGTGTGCTCGAGCAGGCCGCCGGCCCACGAGTGGTGGGAGTCCGGCGTCGCCGGGAGGACGCGAAGCCTCGCCCGGAGGTCCGCGTCGCCCACGAAGCGGCCCACGAGCGCGCGCAGTCCAGGGTGGGCGAGCTCGGCGGCGAGGAACTCGAAGAAGCCGTTCAGCTCGTCGACGTCGCGGCGGGGCTCGGGGACGAGCTCGGCCGGATCGGCCTCCGCGGGCTCGAGCGACCGCACCTCGAGCTGGAGGCGGTCGCGGAAGCGCTCGACGCGGCCGAGCACCCGGACGGCGTCGCCCTCGCCGAAGCGCTGGTCGAGCAGCTCGACGTCGTTCCACACGCGGGCCTCGATCTTGCCGGTGGGGTCGACGAGCTCGAGGGCGAGGTACGGGCTCCCCGAGCGGGTGCGGCGGCGCCGCTTGGAGGCCACCGCGAAGAGGCCTTCGACGACGCGGTCCTCGGCCAGCTCCGCGATCGGCACCCCCCGATTCTAGGTCCGGGGACGGATGGTAAGCTGGCCCGCGGTGCCCCTGCTGAAGCCGTTTCGCGCCCTGCGCTACGACGTCGGGGCGGCGGGGCCCCTGGACGACCTGGTCTCCCCTCCGTACGACGTCGTCACCCCGGAGATGGAGGAGCAGCTACTCGCCCGCAGTCCGTGGAACGCCGTCCGCATCGTGCGCCCGGAACCGCCCGAGGACGCCGCCCGTGCGCTCGCCGACTGGCAGGCACGCGGCATCCTCGTCCGCGAGGAGCGGCCGGCCGTCTGGCTCCTCGAGGAGGAGTTCACGGGTCCCGACGGCGTGCGCCGGACGCGGCGCGGCTTCGCGGCCCGCGTCCGCCTCGAGCGCTACGGGGCGGGAGTCGTGCTCCCGCACGAACACACCTTCGCCGAGCCGAAGGAGGCGCGCCTGCGCCTCTTCCGCGCCGCCCGCACGAAGCCGTCGCCGATCTTCCTCCTCCACCACGGGACGGCGCCGTCACCCCGGGGGGAGCCTGATATCGCCGCGACCCTCGACGGCGTCGTCAGCCGCCTCTGGCGCGTGGAGGACTCCGCCGCGATCACGGGCGTCCTCGCGGGCGTCGAGGGCCCGCTCCTGATCGCCGACGGCCACCACCGCTACGAGACCGCGCTGCGCTTCCACGAGGAGGACGGGAGCGAGGAGACCGCGCACGTCCTGGCGGTTCTCGTCGGCAAGGACGACGATGGCCTCGAGATCTTCCCGACGCATCGCCTGACCGCGGGCGCCGTCCCCGACCTCGACGGGCGCTTCCGGGTGACGGCGCTCGGGGGGCCCGAGGAGGCGTCCTCGGCGCTCGGCGGCATGCCGCGCGACCACGCCGCCTTCGTCCTCCTCGAGCCCAGGCGGGCGGCGCTCGTCGAGGCGGAGCAGGGCGGCCTGGACACGGCCCTGGTCGACACCCTCCCGCTCGAGCGCGTCGGCTACACGCCAAGCGAGGCCGACGCGCGGCGCGCGGTGGCGAGCGGCGAGGCGACGGCCGCCTTCCTCGTCCGCGCGCCGACGGTCGAGCAGGTGGAGGCGTCCGCCCGCGCGGGCGAGCGCATGCCGCCGAAGAGCACGTACTTCTTCCCGAAGCTGACGAGCGGGCTCCTCCTCTCGCCCTTCGACGAGTGATGGTCGCTCGCCTGGGGCTCGCTCCCGGTCATGGGCCGGTGCCCGTCCCATGACCGACTGGTTGCCGGTCTGCCGGGAGGCCGCTCGGGCCGTCGGCCGCGTGCTCGAGGAGCTGCCCACGCGCGTCGAGCGGGAGCCCCGCGTCGGGGACGGCGAGGGCGGTGACGAGACGACGGCGGTGGACGCGGCCGCGGAGGCGGCGGTCGTCGCGCGCCTGGAGGTGGCGGCCGCCGCCGGAACCGGCTTCACGCTCGTCTCCGAGGAGCTCGGGGAGCGGGTCTTCGGCGACGGCGGTGACGGCCTGCGCATCGTGTGCGACCCGATCGACGGGAGCATGAACGCCAAGCGCGGCATCCCGTTCTTCTCCCTGTCGCTCGCGGTTGCGTCCGGGCCGCGCATGGAAGACGTGGAGCTCGGGTTCGTCCACGACTACGGAAGCGGCGAGGAGTGGGTCGCGCGCCGGGGCGAGGGCGCCGTCCTCGACAGGCGGCCGCTCGACGGCCCGGGCCCCAAGGAGCGCATCGAGATCCTCTCGTTCGAGGCCACGCGCACGGATCTCGTCGCCGAGCGCGTCGCGAAGATGGTCGGCCTCGCCT
>JBOHAK010000471.1:0-3302 GCA_050697795.1 Gaiellaceae bacterium | reverse complement strand
GAGGGAACCTCCCGGTTCCCTCACACACCCTCCCCGAGCTCATCGGCCAAAGGCTGGGCGATGAGCTCCGTGCTCAGCCGGGTCGCCGTGGCTGCGGCGGGTCTCCCGATCGTGCTCTTCGCGGCGTACTACGGCGGCTGGGCGCTCCTCGTCGTGGCGGCGCTCGGGGCCCTGCTCGCCCTCCACGAGCTCTACCAGATGGCCCGCGAGCTGCGGCCCCTCGTGCTCGCCGGCTACGGCGGGGCGCTGGCCGCAGTCGTCGGGGCGAGCCTGGGCGGAGCCGAGTGGATGCTCGGCGGCTTCCTGCTCACCCTGCTTCTCTGCTTCGCCTTCGCCGCCGTGTCGGAGACGCGGCAGTCGACCACGGTCGCGATCGCGACGACGCTGTTGGGCGCCGCGTGGATCGGCCTCGGCCTCGGCCACCTGGTGCTCCTGCGCGACCTCGAGCCCGACGGACGGCTGCTGCTCGTGACTGTCCTCCTCACCGTCTTCGTCGCAGACACGTTCGCCTACCTCGGCGGGCGGCTCGCCGGCCGGCACCGGATGGCGCCGGGGATCTCCCCGGGGAAGACGTGGGAGGGCTTCGTGGCCGGCGCGGCGCTCGGCGTCCTCACGACCTGGTTCGCCCTCTACGAGCAGGACGTGCTCGAGGACACGTGGCGCCCGTTCGTGGTGGGGGGGATCATCGTCCTCGCGGCCGTCGCCGGCGACCTCTTCGAGTCGATGGTGAAGCGGGACCTCGGCGTGAAGGATTCGGGCCGCGTCCTCCTCGGCCACGGCGGCGTCCTCGATCGAGTCGACTCTCTGGTCTTCGCGGGGCCGGCGGCGTACTACGCGTTCCTCGCCCTGACCCAGGGGTAGGCTGGGGACGAGATGAAGCGCATCGCCCTGCTCGGCGCCACGGGGTCGATCGGGCGCCAGGCGCTCCAGATCGTCGAGGAGCATCCGGAGCTCGAGCTCGTGGCCGCGGCGTCCGGCTCGCAGCCGATCGATGGGCTCGCGCCGCTCACGCAGGTCGGCGGCGACCTGGTGGAGCTCCTGGACCGTGCCGAGCCCGACGTCGTCCTCAACGCCGTGGTCGGCTTCGCCGGCCTGCCCGCCACCATGTGGGCGCTCGAGCGCGGCGTCGACCTCGCGCTCGCGAACAAGGAGAGCCTCGTGGCGGGCGGCGATCTCGCCGCGGCGGCCCGGGAGCGCGGCGGAGGGCGGCTGCTCCCGGTCGACTCCGAGCACTCCGCGGCCCATCAGCTCCTCGAGGGCAGAGCGCGGGAGAGCGTGCACTCGCTCGTCCTGACCGCCTCGGGCGGGCCGTTCCGGGGCAGGCGCCGCCCCGACCTCACGGACGTGCGTCCAGCCGAGGCGCTCGCGCATCCGACCTGGAGCATGGGGCCGAAGATCACGATCGACTCGGCCACGCTCATGAACAAAGGCCTCGAGCTGATCGAGGCGCACTTCCTCTTCGGCCTGCCCTACGAGGAAATCGAGGTCGTCGTCCACCCGAGCTCCGTCGTGCACGCCCTCGTGCGCCTGCGCGACGGCGCCGCGCTGGCCCACCTCGGCTACCCGGACATGCGCGTACCGATCTCCTACGCGCTCACCTACCCGGAGCGCTCCGCCACGCCGATCGAGCCGCTCGACCTCGCCGGCGGCCTCATCCTCGAGTTCGGCGCGCCCGACGACGAGGCGTTCCGGTGCCTCGCGCTCGCCCGCGCCGCCGGCGAGTCGGGCGGGACGGCGCCCTGCGTGCTGAACGCCGCGAACGAGGTCGCCGTGGCCGCCTTCCTGGACGGCGAGCTGCCGTTCCTCGGGATCGCCGAGGTCGTCGAGCGGACGCTCGCCCAGATCGAATGCCCACCCGCGCGCGATCTCGAGGAGCTCGTCGCGATGGACGCCGAGGCGCGCCGCACTGCGGCGGCGCTCACGCGACAACTGGTTCACTAGGACGGGACGCCCGTGAACCTCGCAGTCGCCATCGGAGGCCTCGCCTTTCTGATCCTCATCCACGAGGCGGGTCACTTCTTCGTCGCTCTCGCGGTCAAGATGCGGCCGCGCCGGTTCTTCATCTTCTTCCCGCCGGCGCTCGTCAAGTGGAAGCGGAACGGGATCGAGTACGGGATCGGCTCCATCCCGCTCGGCGGCTACGTGAAGATCCCGGGGATGCACAAGCCCGCGGCGGGCGACCTCGACGTCCACCTCGAGCCGGCGCGCAAGGAGGCGCCGCAGGTCGCCGAGGCGGCCGATCCAGCGGAGCAGGCCCTCGCGGCCGAGCGCCTCGAGGAGGCGCGCGCCGCCATGCCCGCGTTGCACGGGGCGATCGCCTCGGCCGAGCTCTCGGCGCCGGCGCGCAAGGCAGCCGAGCGCGGCGTGGCCGACGTGGACGACGCGCTCTCGCCGGAGGCCTACTGGCGCGCGCCGGCCTGGAAGCGGATCGCCGTCATCGCGGCCGGCCCGGGCGTCAACCTCGTCTTTGCGATCGTGGCGCTCGCGGTCGTCTTCATGCTCGGCGTGCCGACCGAGGCGACGCGCACGGTCGAGGAGATCACGCCGAGCTCGCCGGCCGCCGCCATGGGGCTCCGGCCCGGGGACAGGATTCTGTCCGTGGGAGAAACGCGAGGCGAGGCGGCCGACCTCGCCGAAGCGATCCGCGAGAGCGACGGCCGCCCGCTGACGCTCGTCGTCGAGCGGGGCGGGGAGGAGGTCACGCTCGAGGGCACCGCGCGCCGCAGCCCCGAGGACGACGTCTACCGGCTCGGCTTCGCCTTCGGCTTGCAGTACGAGAGCTACGGACCGCTCGAGGCGACCGGGCTCGCGTTCGAGACGACCTGGGAGGTGACGAAGGCCATCGGATCCTCGCTCGGCCGGATCGTGACCGGCTCGGGCCGGGACGAGGTGGCGAGCGTCGTCGGGATCACGACGATCTCGAGCGAGTCGCTCGAGGCCGGCTTTCGCTACTACCTCCAGGTGCTCGCGTTCATCAGCCTCTCGCTCGCGCTCCTGAACCTGCTTCCGCTCCTGCCGCTGGACGGCGGGCACATCGCGTTCTCGCTCGTCGAGCGGATCCGCGGCCGGGCGATCCCGCGGGCCGCCTACGAGCGGTTCTCGGCGATCGGCATCGCGGCCGTGCTGCTGCTCTTCTTCATCGGCCTCTCGAACGACATCGACCGCCTCCGCGGCGGCTAGGTCAAGCCGAGCCGCACCATCCACGAGGGCGCGAACGGCGCCTCGTTACACTTCCTCCGGATGGCGAGCGAGCGTCAGATCAGGGTCGGAGGCGTGCCGATCGGCGGCGGCGCGCCCGTCGT
>JBOHAK010000470.1:0-6239 GCA_050697795.1 Gaiellaceae bacterium | reverse complement strand
ACTCGGGCGTGATCCAGTTGAGACGTCCGATCTCGTCCTCGGAGCCCCACGGGCTCTTCGAGACCGTGACGCCGTCCTTCTCCAGGATCGCCTCGTAGGTGAGGCTCTCTTCGGTCGTTGCCATGTCGCTACCTCCTCCTAGGGAACGTGAACGGGACGCGTTTCCTCGACGAGGGCGCCGTAGAGCTCGGGCCGCCGGTCGCCGAACAGGTGAACCTCGTACTCGCCCGGGACGATCGCCAGGTCCTTCTCGCGCGCCGCCGCCGGCTCGATCTCCGCGAGGACGAGCTCGGCCGCGCCCTCGCCCGCCTCGGCGAGACGGTTGCCGAGCGGATCGACGACCTGGCTCCACCCGAAGAACTCGACGCCCCCCTCGGCGCCGACGCGGTTCGCGGTCAGCAGGAAGACGCGGTTCTCGGCCGCCCGGGCGCGCGTCAGGAAGTCGGCGAACGGCCGCACCGCGGTCGGCCAGTTGGTGGGGTGCAGGACCAGCTCCGCGCCGCCCAGGGCGAGCGCCCGGGTCGGCTCGGGAAAGCGGAGCTCGTAGCAGATGACGATCCCGAGGCGGCCGACAGGCGTGTCGTAGACCTCGGGTGGCTCCTCGCCGGGAGCGACGAAGCGGTCGACCCCGAGAAAGGGCAGATGGGTCTTGCGGTAGCGCCCGACGAGCCCGGCGGGCCCGACGAGGACGGCGGTGTTGTGCAGGTGGTCGCCGTCGCGCTCCAGGAGGCCCGCGACGCAGTGGAGGCCGTGCCGGGCGCACGCTCCCGCGAGCGCCTCCACGCTCGGGCCTGGGATCTCCTCGGCGTAGCGCGCCGCCTCGTCCTCGCTTCCGAACATGTAGCCGCTCGTCGCGCACTCCGGAAGGACGAGCAGCTCGCACCCGGCGGCAGCCGCCTCCTCGAGCCGGGCGAGGCACGCCTCGACGTTGCGTTCCGGCTCGCCGAGACGCGGCTCCGTCTGGGCCACGCCGCAGAGCATCCCGCAAGCGAATATATAAGCTCGGGCCGTGCCGAGCATCGCCTTCTACTACGACGTCGTGTGCCCGTACTCGTACATGGAGTCGGGCGTCGTCGAGGCGGCCGAGGATCGCGGCGACATCGAGGTGGAATGGCTTCCGTACGAGCTGCGGCCGGCGCCGAAGCCGCTGCTCGAGGTTCGCGGCGATCACCTCCGCACCGACTGGACCCAGACGGTCTACCGGCGGGCGCTCGAGCGCGGCATCGAGATCCACCTGCCTCGCTACCAGCCCCGCTCGACCCTGCCCCTCGCGGCGTGCCTCTGGGCCCAGGAACACGGACGGATGCGGGAGTTCAAGCACGCGCTCTACGAGGCGTTCTTCTGCGAGGGCGAGGACATCGCGACAGACGCCGAGATCGCGCGGGCGGCGAAGCGCGCCGGGCTGGACGGGCCGGAAGCCGTCCGGGCCGCCTACTCGCCCGAGCTCGGCTCACGCCTCCAGGCGATCCGGGAGCACGCCGAGGCGGCCGGCGTCAGGGGCGTGCCCTCGGTGCTCGCGAGCGACGGCCGCAGCCACTGGGGCATGGGCGGCATCGAGCGCCTGCTCACCGGCGAGCCGCTCGTTCCGCGCCCGGCCTAGCGAGCGCCGGCCGGCGCTCGTGCCAGTCCGTCGCCTGCTGGAAGGCGTGGGCCGCCCTGAGGACACCGGCCTCGCCGAGGCGCGGGCCGACGAGTGCGAGGCCGACGGGCAGCCCGTCGACGAGCCCGCAGGGCACGCTGGCCGCGGGCGAGCCGACGAGGCTCCAGGGCGAGTTGTACGGGATGAGCGCGAGCCGGTAGAGCGTCTCGCGCCCGCGGAGCTCGACGGTCTCCGAGCCGATCCGCGGCGGCAGCACCGGCATCGTGGGCGCGGCGAGGAGATCGACCCGCTCGAACACGCGCCGGACCGCCTCGCACGCCGCCGCACGGGCCCGTCTCCCCGCCTCCCGGACGTCGGGAGAGACGAAGAGGCCGACGAGCAGGCGAGCGCGCACGTCGGCGCCGTAGTCGGCGAGCCGGGTGCGGAGCCACTCCATGTGCACCTCCGTGGCCTCCGGGAACTGCATCGCCTGCTGGATCGTCCCGGCGTGCTCGAGCAGCGGCACCTCGACGGGGACGAGCTCGGCGCCGAGGGAGCGGAGCTCGGCCAGAGCGGTCTCGACCGCCTCGGCGACGCGCGCGTCCGCGCCCTCGACGAGGCTCGCCACGACCCCGACGCGCACGTTCCGAATGCTCCCGCCGAGCACCTCGCCGTACGGAGGGACCGGCGCGTCGAGGCTCGCCGGGTCGCCGGGATCGTGGCCCGCGACGGCGGCGAGCAGGAGCGCGCAGTCCTCGGCCGTGCGTGCGATCGGCCCGACCGTGTCGAAGGTCGGCGCCACGGGGATGATGCCGCGGTTGGAGACGAGTCCCGTCGAGGGGCGCAGGCCGGTCGCGCCGCAGTGGCAGGACGGGATCCTGATGGAGCCGGCCGTGTCGGTCCCGAGCGTCCCCGCGGCCAGTTCGGCGGCGATCGCCGCTCCGTTCCCGCCGCTCGAGCCGCCGCAGATCCGGTCCGGCGACCAGGGATTCCGGGCCGGGCCGAACTGCTGGCTCGTCGTGAGCGCGCCGTAGGCGAACTCGTGGAGGTTCAGCTTGCCGACGACGACCGCCCCCGCCTGCCGAAGCCGCGCCACGACGTGGGCGTCCTCTTCGGGCACGCGGTCGGCGAGGACGCGGGAGGCCGCCGTCGTGGGCGTGCCGGCGACGTCGATGACGTCCTTCACGGCGACCGGGACGCCCCAGAGCGGACCCCGCTCGCGCGACCGCATGAGCGCGTCCGCCTCGGCCAGGGCCTCCTCAGCTCTGACGGTGATATACGCGTTGACCTCCGCGTCGATCGCCTCGATGCGGCGGAGGTAGCGCTCGACGGCCTCGCGGGGCGAGAGCTCCCGCGCGCGGAGCGCCGCTGCGAGGCGCGCGAGGCTCACTCGCCGGCGGCCCGCAGGGGCACGAGCCGCTCGAGCTCCTCGAAGGCAGGCAGGAGGACGGCGAGGAAGGCGCGCACCGCCTCGAGGTCCTCGTCCGTGGGGGTCACCCCCTGCGTCTCGGCGACCCGCCGGAGCTCGGCCGGCGAGGGTGGCGCGGCCATGGAAACGACTCTAACCTCTAAGTTAGACTTCGATCGTGCCGATCTACGCGTACCGCTGCCAGTCGTGCGACCAGCGGTTCGAGGAGCTGGTGCGGGCGTCGGCGGATCCGCCGCCCTGCAGCAAGTGCGGCTCGCAGGACGTGGTGCGGGTCCTCTCGGCCTTCTCGACGGAGTGGAAGCCGAGCAACGTGAACTGGCATCGCGTCGTCTAGCACGCCGGCCGTGTCGGAGAGCTGGCGGAACCGCAAGACCCTCATCCTGAGCCGGACCGACATGATGGGCCTGCTGACGCCGGCCGAGTACAACGACTGCGTCGAGCACGCATTCCGGATGCACGGGCTCGGCCGCGTCTACATGGAGCCGAAGGGACACATCGTCCTCGACGACTATCCGGGCGAGTTCGAGGTCATGCCGTCCTTCATCGAGGATCCTCCCGCGGCCGCCTGCAAGTGGGTCTCCATTCGTGAGGACAACGCCCGCTTCGAGCTGCCGACCGTCTTCTCGATCCTCGTCTACACGCACCCGGAGAGCGGCTTCCCGCTGGCCATCTGCGACGGCTCCCACCACACGATGATGCGAACGGGCTCCTCGGCCGCCGTCTCGGCGAAGTGGCTGGCGCGCAAGGACTCGAAGGTCCTCGCCATCGTCGGCGCCGGCATGGTCGGCAAGGGCTCCCTCGCTACCTGCAACGAGGTCTTCCCGTGGGAGGAGGTGCGCGTCTGGAGCCGCAGCCGGGAGACGCTCGACCGCTTCGTGGCCGAGGAGCAGGCGCTGTACGACACCTTCGAGCTGCGCGCGTCCACGAACCTCGAGGAGGTCGTCTCCGGCGCCGACGTCGTCGTCACGGGAACGCACGCCCGCGGCGGGATCGTCGAGGACGCCTGGATCGCGCCGGGCACGCACATCGCCGCCCTCGGCGCCGACCTGGAGGGCGAGCAGGAGCTCGAGGGCACCCTCCTCCAGCGGGCGCGAATCTTCGTCGACGACATCCGCCAGTGCCGCACGGACGGCGAGATCAACGTCCCGCTCCGGGACGGCCTCATCACCGAGGAGGACGTCGCCGGCGAGATCGGGAAGGTGATCGTCGGCGAGCTTGCGGGCCGCGAGTCCAACGACCAGATCACCGTCTTCGACTCGACCGGGATCGCGCTGCAGGACTCCGCCACCGTCCCGCTCGAGTACGAGCGCGCTCTCGAGGCCGGCGTCGGCATCGAGAAGAAGATGATCTCGACCTGAAACGAAGCTCAGGCAGAGCCGCGCAGGGGAAAGACGTGGGCGCTAATGGGCGGGTAGTGCTCGTACGTCTCGACAATCGGGACGGCCGCCTCGGTCGGGATGTCGGACCGGGCGGCCGCGGCCGCCGTGACGAGTGCGAACGCACCGTGGCCCACCAGTTCCGCCGCGCCGGTCTTGAGCAGACGGTGCGCTATGACCACCTCGGGTCCGACGAGCTCGCGCCTGTGCATTACATACGCGCCGGCGTGAAGGATGAACTTGAGGTCGAGGACGTCAATCCGCGCGCACGCATCGCACGGACACGTCCAGATGTCGTGAGCGCGGTCCAGGCGGCGACGGAAATCGGCGTAGCAATCGGTGAGGCAATGGAGCACCGCCGGTCCGTGCGGCACCGCGGCTGAGTCGGCTCCATAGGCGAAGACCGCGTCCCCCTCGAGCTTCGACAGGGTGAACGGCGGTACCACGCGCTCGACGATTCCATCGAGCAGGTGCGACATCATCGCGTAAGCGTCCGGCACGGCACCGTCGGCGAATGCGTCGTGCTGGTGGGCCAGGGCAACGGCCTGCAGGAACGAGGTGTAGCCGCTGATGTCGGCGAGAAGGAGCAGACCGCTCCCGGCGCTAGGAGCTTCTTGGTTGGTCACGAAGCGAGCCTTTCGGACCCTGCTAAGGCTACGCAAGCTCCCACCTAGAGGTTCACGTCGCCGAGAGCGCCCTCGGCGGCCAGCTCGCGGACGCGCTGCGGCGTGTAGCCGCAGAGCTCCACCAGCACCTGCTCGGTGTGCTCGCCGCGGAAGGGCGCGCGGCGGGCCGGCTTCTCCTCCTCGCCGACGCGGAGCGGCGTGGCGACCTGGCGGACCGTCCCGAGGCGCGGGTGCTCCGTCTCGACGATCCCGTCGCGGGCGGCGACTTGCGGCTCGGCGAGCGCCTCGGCCACGTCGTTCACGCGGGCGTTGGGGACGCCGGCCGCCGAGAGCGCCGCGAGCCACTCGCCCGTCGGCCGCTTCGCGAAGGCGCTGCGCAGCTCCGGGACGAGCGCAGCGCGGTTCTCGTTCCGGCCGGCGAAGTCCGCGAAGCGCGCGTCGGAGGCGAGCTCCGGGCGCTCGATCGCCTCGCAGAGCCGCTCCCAGAACTTCTGCTTCGGGCACGCGACCACGATCCACCCGTCGGCAGTGGCGAAGTTCTGGAAGGGCACGATCGAGGGGTGCGCGGACTCCGAGAGCCGCTCCGGCTCGAACCCGCTGGAGGCGACCCAGGTCCCGACGTACATGAGCTCGTGCAGCGCCGTCTCGAACAGCGAGACGTCGCAGTCGCACCCGACGCCGTCGCGCCGCGCCCGCCAGAGGCCGGCGAGGAGCGCGATCGCGGAGACGTAGCCGCCCGAGAGGTCGACGAGGGAGAGCCCGCTCTTCGTGGGCGGCCCGTCGGGCTCACCGGTGAGGCTCATCCAGCCGGCGAGCCCCTGCATCATGTAGTCGTAGCCGCCCTCGCCGGCCCGCGGCCCCGTCATGCCGAAGCCCGAGAGCGAGCAGCACACGATGCGGGGGTTCACCTCGGCGAGGTCCTCGTAGGTGATGCGAAGCCGCTTCGGATGGTCGCCGCGCAGGTTCGAGTAGACGGCGTCGACCGCGCGGACGAGGTCCTCCACGACCGCCCGCGACTCCGGTTGGCGGAGGTCGAGCGAGACGCTCTTCTTGTTCCGGTTGAACGTCTCGAAGAAGAGCGAGTCCTCCCCCTCCTGGAAGGGAGGCACGTAGCGCCCCACGTCCCCACCCGACGAGGGGTCCTCGATCTTGATCACCTCGGCGCCGAGGTCGGCGAGCTGCAGCGTCCCCCACGGCCCGGCGCCGTACTGCTCGATCGCGAGGACCCG
>JBOHAK010000469.1:0-7488 GCA_050697795.1 Gaiellaceae bacterium | reverse complement strand
GGTACCAGACGAGGCCGAGCGCGATCGCGAGCCCTGCCAGGACGGCGAGCCCGAGCCGCCGCGAAAGATCCATCCACCGCTCCTGGAGCTCGGCCCGCGGCTTGGCGACGACGATTGCGCTGAACGTCTCACCGCCGAGCCGGACCGGATGAGCGGCCGCGAGATAGACACGGCCGGCCCCCGGCGGCTCGAACTCGAACGTCTTCGCGGCCTCGCCGCCGAGACCCTCCTGATCGAGGATGGCCAGCGGCAGCCTGCGAAGGCCCGACGCCTGGCCGGGGAAGATCTCGACGCCCGAGTAGTAGATTCGCGAGCCGGTCGCGCGCTCGAGCACGGGCGGGGCGAATTGCGGCGCGAGGCGGCTCTCGTCGATGCTGGCCGTCGCCTGGAGGGCGTAGAGCTCGGCAAGGCCACGCGCCTGCCGCTCGAGCTCCGCGAGCGTCCGCTCGCGTGTGTCCTCCTGGAAGAAGCGGACCGCGACCCCGACGGTGACGAGCCCGGCCACGAGCATGCACGCCAGGAAGAGGGCGGGAATCCGAAAGCGCAGGGAGCGGAGCACGGCGCGCCGCCTCGCTCAGGAGGCGCGGGCTGCCTTCGGCTCCGTCGAGACCTTGTAGCCCACGCCCCAGACGGTCACGATCGGGCACGCGACGCCCAGCTTCCTCCGCAGCTGCCTGACGTGGACATCGACGGTGCGCGTGTCGCCCGCGAAGGTGTAGCCCCAGACGCGCTCGAGCAGCTGGTCGCGCGTCAGCACGAGGCCGCGGTGGTCGAGCAGGTCCCAGAGCAGGTCGAACTCCTTCGGCGCGAGCTGCACCTCGTCGCCCGCGACCGTGACCTCGCGCCGGCCGGCGTCGATGCGGAGGTCGCCGTGCTCGAGCACGGAGCTGACGAACTCCCGCCGCTCGGGGCTCGAGCGGCGCAGGATCGTCTTCACGCGCGCGACGAGCTCGCCCGGGTTGAACGGCTTCGTGAGGTAGTCGTCGGCACCCACCTCGAGGCCGATGATCTTGTCGATGTCCTCGTCGCGGGCGCTCAGCATGAGGATCGGCACGTCCGAGCGCTGGCGGATCCGCCGGCAGACGTCGATGCCGTCAAGGTCGGGAAGCATGAGGTCGAGGATGATGAGCGCGGGCGGATCCGCGCTCGCGGTCTCGATGGCGCCCTCGCCGGTGCCCGCCACGCGCACGACGAAGCCCGCGCGCTTGAGGTACATCCCGACGAACGACGCGATACTCGGCTCGTCCTCGACGACGAGAACCGACTGCTTCGCCCCGGTCACAGCCTCGTATGGTGGCACATGGCCCGGTTGACCGCTCGCAGGGAGGCCCTCAGCGGCGGAGGACGAAGGTCGTGGCGAGCCTCGGCCAGCGCCTGAACGCCCGGTCGCCGATCTTGTACACGCCCCGCGCGCCGGCGTCGACACCGTCCAGCGTGAGGGAGCCGCGCACCTTGCCCCCGGCGTTGATCCCCCGACCTCGCATGATCACTTGCCAGGGCCCCGGTCCGAAGACGCGGCACCTGACGTCCCGACCCCGATACTCGACGGCGACGCCGCTGACTCGAACGCCGCCCCGGTTGCAGGACCGACTGGGGCGCGTACCGCCGGGGAGGTCGACGACGCGGATTCGGCCACGCACGACGCGGATGAGCAGAGCCCCCCGCTTCGTGACGACGGCGCGTCCGTTTCCGTCGTTCAACGCGAAGGACTGGGCCCCCGGTGTGCGGAAGGTCGTCACGGACGCGTCCGCGGCGCTCCCCGCCGCAAGCGACGCCGCCGCGAGCAGAGCCACGAAGGTCGTGCGCCGCATGCAGAGGGAACTATCTTCGCGCCCCGTGAGCCTTCGATTACGGGTCTGTAAAGAAATTGTAAACCAGCCGTGACGTGGATCTCACGCCGGCAGGAGGCGTCCGGTCCGCGGCGTACGATCCTCCGGGGTCCGATGGACGAGCGCTCCCGTCACGACCGGACGATCCGCCTCCTGGAGGCGAGGCTGGAAGCCCTCGCGGCCGTGTCGGAGCGACGGCCTCGCGGCGAGCAGCGCCTGGACCGGGAGATCGTGGCGGCCGTCGCCGCCACGCGCCACGCAGTCGCGCTCGCGCTCATCTCCACGGACGAGGCCGACGCGGTCTGGGCCTCCGTCGCGCGGCGCCATCCGCACGCGCGCTGGTGCGGCCTGGGGCCTCAGGTCGCGGCCTGAGGGCTCAGGCAACGAGGCGGACGGTGCCGCGGAGCCCGACCGCGTTCTCCCGCTGGTGCTCGCGCTCGGTCCGCTGCCAGCCCCCGCGCGCCGCGGACGGCTCGCACAGGTGGCAGACGATGCGGGAGGTGTCGCGCTCGCGGGCGTTCCGCCAGTAGCGAAAGCGCTCCCCGGCGAGGAGATTCCGGCGGCACAGCGCGCAGAGCGTCACTGCCTGCTGATCGTAGGGCGGGTTCCGGACGGCGCCGCCGTCGTGCATACTGGCGTCAAAGCCCCTCCGCCCGGGGCCCTCGCCCCCGAAAGCCGGTTGCCCAGTGCCGGTCGATCGAGACGATAGCGTCATCGAACTCTGTCGCCAGGCCGTCGAACGCCTGTCCCGTCGCATGCCCGATGCCCAGCTCTACTGCCACATGCGGGTGGGCGACGGCCTCCGCGTGGTCGCCGCCGAGGGCGGGCTCCGGATGATCTACGAGGTCAGGCAGAGCCAGGGCGGAATCTGCTGGCGCGCCGTGGAGACCGGCGAGCCGCAGCTCGTCGGGGACGTCAGGAGCGACCCCGACTACATGGCGACCGACGAGCGCGTCCGCGGGGAGATCGCCGTGCCCGTCGCCCTCGACGACGAGATCGTGGTCGTCCTCGACGCCGAGTTTGCCGACCGCTCCTTCACGGCCGAGGAGGCGCAGGCGATGGAAGCCGAGGCCGCCGTCCTCGCCGGCGAGCTGGCGCGAGACACCTAGTAGGCGGCCCCGCGACCAAGTAACAGACTCTTACCTGGCTCCCTCGTAGTGGAAGAAGCCGGCGCCGCTCTTCCGGCCGAGCAGGCCCTCGGCCCGCATGCGCACGAGCCGCTTTGGCGGTGCCATCCGCGCCTCGCCGAGCGCGTCGTGAAGCGCCTCGGACGCGTGCACGTGGACGTCGACGCCGATCAGGTCGATCAGCGCGCAGGGCCCGATGGGCCAGTTGACGCCGCGCGTCATCGCCTTGTCGAGGTCTTCGGGCGAGACGCCGGCCTCGTCGAGCACGCGCACGCAGTCGTTCAGGAGCGGGATGAGGATGCGGTTGACGACGAAGCCGGGCGTGTCGTTGCAGCGGATCGGCTCCTTGCCGAGCCGCTCGGCGAGCAGGTAGGCCGTCTCGACCGCGTCGTCCGCGGCCAGCTCCGTCCGCACGACCTCGACGAGCGGGAGCACCGGCGCCGGGTTGAAGAAGTGCATGCCGACGACGCGCTCGGGCCGCTCCGTCGCCCGGGCGACCTCGGCGACCGAGAGCGCGGACGTGTTCGTGGCCAGGACCGCCTGCTCCCCCACGACGGCCTCGAGCTCGCGAAAGAGCGCGCGCTTGACGTCGAGCTCCTCGACGACCGCCTCGATCACGAGGTCGCAGCCGGCGAGGTCGGCGACCTCCGTCGTCGTCGTGAGCCGGGCGAGGGCGGCGTCCCGCGCCTCCGCCGTGAGGCGGCCCTTGTCGACGCCGCGTCCGAGATAGTGCGCGATCCGCTCTCGCGCCCGCTCGCACAGCTCCTCGCTCACCTCGCGCCCGACCGTCTCGATCCCGGCCTGCACGCACACCTGGGCGATCCCGGCTCCCATCGTGCCGAGGCCCACGACGCCGACCCTGCCTACGTGCGTAGCGCTCATGAGGCGACGGCGATCGTCACCTCGACCACGAGCGCAGTGTCGTCGCAGCCCTCCTGCCCCGAGCACGCGGGCTCGCCCGCGGCGAGGAGCGTGGCCTTGCCCGGGGCGACCGCAGTCACCACCCACTCACTGAAGCCGGGATCCTGGAGGTAGTCCACGCGCGCCACTTGCACGGCCTCGCCGCGCACGACTGGCTCCCCCCAGACGTAGTCGCTCGAGAGGCGCAGGTTCGTCTCCCCGCCGATCGGCAGCATCACGGTGGAGCCGCTGTCCTCCTCGGTGATCACCTGCGGCGCCTCCTTCGGAGGCTGCGCCGGCGTCGTGCTCTCCCCGCCTCCCTCGCCGACCGAGGCATCCTCGCCGCAGGCGCCGAAGAGCGCCGGGACGATCGCGGCGGCACAACACAGCTCGCGGATCATGGGCTCACCCCCCGCATCGGGACATTCTCCCTGTTCGGACCGGTCACGAGGGCCGAGAGTTCCCCGACCGACGCGACGGTCGTGCTTGAATAGCGCCATGGCGGTCACAGCCCGCGAACGCAAGCTCCTCCTCGACGGCGAGTGGATCGAGACCGGCGAGTGGCACGAGGTGCGCTCCCCGTACTCGGGTGAGGTAGTGGGCCGCATCGCGCGCGCCGGCGCGGCCGAGACGCGGCGAGCGGTGGACGCCGCCGAGCGGGCGATGGCGGAGCCCCTGCCGGCGCACAGGCGCGCCGAGATCCTCGACCGCACGGCCGACCTCGTCGCCGAGCGCGGCGAGGAGATCGCCGCCACGATCTGCGCCGAGGCCGGCAAGCCGATGAAGGCGGCGCGCGTCGAGGCCGAGCGGGCCTCCTCGACGTTCCGCTCCGCGGCCGTCGAGGCGCGCAAGCTCGCCGGCGAGATGATCCCCATGGACGCCTCCCCGGCGGGCACGGGGAAGCTCGCCTTCACGATCCGCGTCCCGATCGGCGTCGTCGGCGCGATCTCGCCCTTCAACTTCCCTTTCAACCTCGTGGCGCACAAGGTCGCCCCCGCCCTCGCGGCCGGCTGCGCCGTCGTCCTGAAGCCGGCCGGCCAGACGCCGCTCTCGGCCCTCCTCCTGGCCGAGCTCGAGACGGAGGCCGGGCTCCCGGCTGGGTGGCTCAACGTGCTCGTCGGCCCGGCCGCGGAGATCGGAGACGTCCTCGTCGAGGACGACCGCGTCCGGCTCATCAGCTTCACGGGGTCGGCCGAGGTCGGCTGGAAGCTCCGCGAGCGGGCCGCGAGGAAGAAGGTTCTCCTCGAGCTCGGGAACGCGACGCCGGTGATCGTCGAGGCCGACGCCGATGTCGCGGCGACGGCGGCCAAGATCGCCGCGAACGCCTTCTCCTTTGCGGGACAGAGCTGCATCTCCGTGCAGCGGGTCTACGTCCAGCGTACGGTCTACGAGGACTTCGTCGCCGGCTTCCTGCCCCAGGTCGAAGCGCTGCGCGTCGGCGATCCCGGTGACGACGAGACGGACGTCGGGCCGGTCATCGACGAGGGCGCGCGCGAGCGCATCCTGGCGTGGATCGAGGAGGCGAAGGCGCAGGGGGCGACCGTGCTCGCAGGCGGCGAGCCAGCGGACGAGGGGCTGGTCCGGCCCACGGTCCTCGGCGACGTCACCCCGGAGATGAAGGTGTCCTGCCTCGAGGTCTTCGGCCCGCTCTGCACCGTCACGCCGTACGACACGCTCGACCAGGCGCTCGAGCTCGCCAACGGCACCGACTACGGGCTCCAGGCGGGCATCTTCACGAGCAACGTCAAGACCGCGCTCGCCGCGGGCGCCGCCCTCGAGTTCGGGGGCGTGCTCGTCAACGAGGCGCCGACGTTCCGCGCCGACCAGATGCCGTACGGCGGCGTCAAGGCGTCCGGGAACACGAAGGAAGGCCCGCCCTACTCGGTCAGGGAGATGACCGAGGAGCGGCTCGTCGTCCTCGCGCTCTAGCATCAGTCCCAGCTCAGGGGTGGTTAGACTCGTGGGCTGGCTGGGATGGAACGCCTGAACTCGATCTTCGCCCGCCGTGGCGGGCCCGGCGAGCCCGTGGAGGAGATCCTCGAGGTCGTCGAGACCTCCGAGCCGGCGCCGCCGACGCCTCCGCCCGAGCCGGATCCGGTCAGGCTGCGGCGCGAGCGCCGGTCGCTGGCCCGGCAGCGGGAGATCGAGATGCGCGACGTCGGCGGCCTCGCCGTCGAGATGGTGCGCCGCGACCGCTGGAAGCCCGAGCTCCTGATCTCGCGGGCCGGCGAGGTGTTGACGGTCGAGCAGCGCATGCACGAGCTCGACTCGCTCCTCGCCGCCGAGGTGGCGGCGCGCAACTTCCCGCACGTCGCCCACTGCAAGTGCGGCGGGCCCCTGCCGCCGGGAGTCCATTTCTGCTCGCACTGCGGCCGGCCCGCGGCCACCTCCCCGCCGGTCGTCACCTGCGCCCACTGCGGTCAGCCCCTCCCCGCCGAGGCGAACTTCTGCGGCTTCTGCGGGAACGCGGCCGTGGCGCAGGAGTACGAGCCCGGCGTCGAGCCGCTCGACGAGACGATGGTTCGCCCGCCGCCGGACGATCCCGAGAGCACGCGGTGACCACGCCGCCGCACGAGCCTCCTCCGGAAGCGCAGCAGCCGGCCGAGCCGACCCGGGCCGCCGAGGAGCAGCCCCGGTGCCCACGGTGCGGCGCGCAGCACGACCCGCTGCAGGAGTACTGCCTCGAGTGCGGCCTGCGCCTCGTCCCGCTCCCGGGCGCGACCTTCACCCGCGAGACCGTCTGGACGCGGGAGTCGCCGATCTGGCTCTGGCTTGCCCTCGCCGCGCTGCTCGCGGTGGCCCTCGCGGCCGGAGCGATCGTCGCGCTCGCTGCGACCGACGACGACGACGAGGCCGGCACGTCCGTCCCGACGACGGGGCCGACTACGACGATCCCCGTGCTCCCGCCCACGACCACCGGGGTCCCGACGGTCGACACGCTGACGTCGCCGACGATCACGATCGGCCCGCCGACCACGACCGGGACGACGACCACGTTCCCGACCACGACGACCGGCACGACGACGATCGGCACGACGACCACGGGGACCGGCAGCATCATCTCCTGGCCCGCGGGCGAGGACGGATACACGGTCGTCCTGCGCTCCACGCCGACGAGCCAGGGCCGCGGCCCGGCCGAGTCGGCCGCCCAGCAGGCGAAGAACAACGGCCTCCCCGAGGTCGGCATCCTCGAGTCCTCGGACTTCTCGAGCCTGAATCCGGGTTACTACGTGACCTTCACCGGCATCTACGACACCGAGAACGAGGCCGAGAACGCCCTCCCCCGCGCGCGCACGTCGGGCTTCCCGACCGCGTACGTGCGCGAGGTGGCGGATTAGGTTTCCCCGGCCGCGGGCAGGGAAACTTTGTAACAGCCCGAGAGACCGTGTTAGACTGCCCGCAAAGCGCGCGGGGGCCCCTCTCTTAACGCGATGTTAACGCTCATTTGCAGGTATTTCATGCCGGCCGGAGATAGCCTGTGACCGAGCAAGTACAGGAGAGGATTCTCACCCGCATGTATCAGTACTCCAGGGCCATCTACCGATCGATCAAAGACCTCATCGATCCGTGGGCCGAGGCGGAGAAGCAGCTCGAGTACCGTCGCGACGTCCTCGCTGCGTGCGAGGAGTGCG
>JBOHAK010000468.1:0-6135 GCA_050697795.1 Gaiellaceae bacterium | reverse complement strand
CGGCGGGTCGGGCA
This sequence comes from Gaiellaceae bacterium, assembly GCA_050697795.1. Classification (GTDB taxonomy): domain Bacteria; phylum Actinomycetota; class Thermoleophilia; order Gaiellales; family Gaiellaceae; genus JAIBJN01. The sequence continues at coordinate 6,121 of JBOHAK010000468.1, read as the reverse complement.
GAACGGTGACGCCGAAGGTGAGCATGTGGGAGGGCCTCCTGCGAATGGGGAAGGAGCCGATTCTACGACGCGCGGCACGGCGGTTGGAATGCGGCGGTAGCTAGGCTGGGCGGGATGAAGATCGAGACGCTCGACCACATCGCGCTCTGGGTGGCCGACCGCGACGCGCTCGCCGACTTCCTCACGAGCCACGCGGGCATGCACGTCATCGACCGGACGGACACGTTCACTCTCGTCGGCTCGGATGCCCGCCGCGGGAAGCTCACCCTCTTCGCCGCGGACGGAGACGGAGCACGCGACGCGGGCGTGCTCGCGCGCGTCGGCCTGCGCGTCTTCGACCTCGAGGAGGCGCTCGCCGCGCTCCCGCCGGGGTTGGCGGTGGAGCGGAGCGACACGACGGCGGCGTTCGAGGCGCCCGAAGGCCTCCGCCTCGCGCTGGTCGAGGCCGCCGAGGGCGTCGCGTACGACCTCCACGACGTGGCCTTCCGCGTCCCCGACCGGCAGGCGACGTTCGCCCAGCTCGCCGGGCTCGGCTTCGCCGTCGAGAATGGAGCGCTTCGCGCGGGCGACTCGCTCGTCCTGCTCGAGGAGGGCGATCCGGGCGAGACGGAGGCGCCGCTCCTGAACCACCTCGGCCTGCGCGTCGAGTCGGCCGACGACCACATCCGCGAGGCGGAGGAGCGCGGCCTCGAGATCGCAGACGTCGTGGACGCGGCGAACACCTACGCGGTCTTCGTGTGGGGACCCGACCGCATCAAGCTCGAGTACGTCGAGCATAAGCCGACGTTCTCGCTCACGTAGCCGGCCCTCGCGTGCCTGAGCGGGTCGTCGTGGCCGGGGCCGGGATGGCCGGGCTCGCGGCCGCCGTCCGGGCCCGCGAGCTCGGCGCCGACGTCGTCGTCAGCGAGAAGGGCGACCGGCCCGGAGGGTCGATGCTCCTGTCGAGCTGCGTCGTGTGGCGCTACCGCGAGTGGGAGCGCTTCCGGGCCGAATGCCACGGCGGCGACCCGGAGCTCCAGCGAGTCGTCTGGGAGGGGCTCGACGATGCGCTCGCGTGGTTAGAGGCGCTCGGCGCCCCCGTCGTGACGCGCGAGACCGGGAACCCACTCACGACCGGGATCCGCTTCGACCCGGGCGGGCTCACGGAGACGCTCGTCCGGCGGGCGGGCGAGCTGCGCCTCGGCGAGCCGCTCGCCGCCGTCGACGACGGGGTGCCGACGATCGTGGCCACCGGCGGGTTCCAGGGCGACCGTGAGCTCGTCCGCCGGCACATCACTCCTGAGGCCGACGCCCTCGTCCTGCGCGCCAACCCGTGGAGCGGCGGGGACGGCCTCCGCCTCGCGCTCAGCCGCGGAGCGGCCCTCTCCGCGGGGCTCGACGAGTTCTACGGGCGGAACCTCGCCGCGGCGCCGCGCATCGGCCCCGGGGACTTCGTACCGCTCGCACAGGTCTACGCGCGGCACGCGACGGTCGAGAACGAGCGGGGCGAGCGCTACGAGCCGCGGACGTGGTCGGAGGTCGACGTCGTCCAGTGGACGGCGCGCCAGCCAGCGGCGCGGGCCTGGTACGTCGTGCCCGACGACGCCCTCGGAGAGCCGGTCCGCGAGCGCACGGTCGCCGAGGCGATCGCAGCCGCCGAGGCGGCGGGGGCGCCGGTGGAGCGCCGTGACGGCGCGACGCGGGTCGAGGTCGTCGCGGGGATCACCTCGACGCTCGGCGGCATCCGCGTGGACGCGCGCGCCCGCTCCGCAGATGGGCTCTGGGCCGCAGGAGCCGACGTCGGCGGCATCTCGACCGGCGGCTGGGCGAGCGCGCTCGCCTCCGCGCTCGTGCTCGGCCGCATCGCTGCCGAGGACGCGCTCGGCCGGTCGAGCTAGCCGGCTACACCAGCTGGAGGTACGCGCAGGTGCGGCCGTCCTGCGGGAGCGGGGACTGCGCGAGCTTGATCACCGTGTACCGCACGCCGTCGTCCACCTCGACCTCGGCGCCCGGCTCGGGCGGCTCGCCGTCCCGCTCGAGGAGCTCGTAGCCCGACGGCTTCGAGACGAAGACGAGGTACTTCCCTTCGGAGGCCATGCGAAGGCGGAGTCTAGCCTCCGCGCGCAGCCGCCACGTACGGGGGGACGACGACGCGGACGAGCGTCCCACCGTTCTCGCCGCTGTCCACCGAGAGCCGTCCGTTGAGGATCTTCACGCGCTCGTCGATCGCCTCGATCGACGCGCGCCGGCGCTCCTCGACGCCGTCGTCGGCGATCTCGGTCTCGAAGCCGCCGTCCTCGCGCCGGCGCACGCCGACCTCGATCTTGTCCGGCCGCCGCCGGACGGCCTGGTTCAGCGACTCCCTGATGATCTGGTAGAGCGCCACCTGGCTCTTCTCGCCGAGATCGTCGCCGGCCTCGACCTCCGTCACGACCGTGATGCGGTGCGTCTCCTCGACCTGGTCGCCCAGCGCGCGGACGGCCGCGTAGAAGCCCTGGTCGCGCAGGACGAGCGGCTCGATGGCGAAGGAGAGGTCGCGCAGCACGCGGATCGTGTCCCGCTCCTTGTCGAGCGAGCTCGCGATGATCTTCTGCGCGTCGGCGAGCCGTCCCTCCTCCACGGCGGCGAGCGCGGCGTCGTGCATGAGGGCGATGCCGGACATGGACTGGAGCGGCCCGTCGTGGAGGAACAGCGAGAGCCGGCGCCGCTCCTCCTGCTCGGCGGTGATGACGCGCTCGGTCAGCCGCTCGCGCTCGACCTCGCGGTCGCGGGCCTCGTCCAGAAGCTGTGCGTTCTCCACCGCCCGCGCCGCAAAGTCGGCGAGGACGGTCGCGCGCATGTGGTCCCAGCGGTGGAACGGCTCGGGCCGCGCGATCTCGAGGTCCCCGAGCCGCTCGCCGCGCACCGCGAGCGGGACGACGATGCGCTCGCCGCCCGGGCGCGCGCCGTCGCTTCGCCTGCCGGCCGGCAGGATGCGGGCGCTCTGCGCGCCGAAGAGGCGCTTCGCCTCGTCGCAGACGCGGTCGAGGATCTCGGCCGCGTCGAGGGTGGAGGAGACCGCGGCGATCGAGTCCACGAGCGACTCGAGGAACGTCGCCTGGGCCTGGAGCTCGTCCTCGGCGAACTCGTGACGGCGTCGCTCCGTGACGATCAGGAAGAGCGCGAAGGCGCCGAAGAAGGCAGTGGCGGCGACGAGGCCGCCCGCGGCGACGGCGTGCTGGTCGAACGCGAGCCCGAGGGCGCCGACGAACGCCGCGCCGACCGTGAAGCCGACGAGGATTCCGCGCGCGTTCTCGTGGAGCGGGCCGCCCAGCTTCATGGGCGGGGCCGGGCGTCAGTCGATGATCGAGTCGCGAAGCGCGATGGCGACGGCATGGGTCCTCGTGTCCGCCTCGAGCTTGGCGAGGATGTGCCGCACGTGGCTCTTGACCGTCTCCTGGCTGATGAACAGGCGCTGCGCGACGTCGGCGTTCGACATCCCGTCGGCGAGCAGCTGGAGGATCTCCCGCTCGCGGACGGTCAGCATCTCCTCGCGCTCGCGCGTCAGGAGCGCCGGCATGAGCGCCGGGTCGACGTAGCCCTCGCCGCTCGCGACCTTCTCGATCGCGCGGAGCAGCGTCTGGTGCGGCGCCTCCTTGAGGATGTACCCCTTGGCGCCGGCCTCGAGGCCGCGGCCGAGCAGGCTCCGCTCGCCGTACGCGGTGAAGATGAGGACGGCGGTTCCGGGCAGGCGCTCGGCGAGGATCTTCGTCGCCTCGAGCCCGTCCATCCCGGGCATGCGCACGTCCATGATCACGACGTTGGGGCGCCGCCGCTCGGCGACCGCCACGGCGCTGGCGCCGTCGGAGGCCTCGCCCACCACACGGATCTGCGGCGAGCGGGAGAGGGAGAGGCGCAGGCCTTCCCTCACGACCTCGTGGTCGTCGGCGATCAGACAGGTGATTTCGCTGTTCGGCATCGTGCGGCTCCTCCCCAGGCACGATGATAATCGGGTGAGAAGCCGTCACACTTTAGAGGGACTTGTCGTCGACCCGATCGACGGCGCCTTCCGCGGGGCCGTCGTCGTCGAGGACGGACGGATCGCGGAGGTCGAGCGGACGCCGGATGGTCCGCCCGAGCCGCTCCTCTTCCCGGGCTTTCTCGACCTGCACGTCTACGAGCCGGACGGCCTCCGCGACCGGGGCGTCACGGGCTACCTGCTCGCGACGCGGCGCCTCGTCGAGCCGGACGATCCGCTCTGCCTGGGGCTCCATCTGGAGGGGCCGTTCCTGAACCCGGACTCGGCGGGCGCGATTCCTCTCGAGGAGGTCACCGCGGTCGACCTCGACCTCGTCGACGAATGGTCCCGGTCGTCCGGTCTCGTCCGCCTCGTGACGGTGGCGCCCGAGCTTCCCCGGGCGCTGGAGGCCGTCGAGCGGCTCTCCGCGGCCGGCATCGTCGCCGGTCTGGGCCACACCCGGGCGAACGCGCTCACCGTTCGCGCGGCCGTCGACGCGGGCGCGCGCTTCGCCACGCACATCTGGAACGCGATGGCCCCGCTCCGCGCGCGCTCGACGGGGCCGGTGCTCGCGCTCCTCCTGGACGAGCGGGTCACCCTCGGGCTCATCGCGGACGGCCGGCATCTCCATCCGGACGTCGAGGGGCTCACGGTCCGCGTGGCCGGCCCCGGGCGGATCGCGCTCACGAGCGACCTCGTCGCGCTCCCAGCCCACCGTCCGGACGGCTCCCTCCTCGGCGGAGACCGCGCGGGCGCGGCGCTCCTCGCTCGCATGGCGCGCTTCGGGCTGCCCGAGGCGGCCGCGATGGCGAGCCTCGTGCCGGCGCGCCTGCTCGGCCTCGCCGACCGCGGGCGGATGGCGCCGGGGTTCAGGGCCGACGTGGCCGTGCTCGCCTCCGACTTCCGCCCGGTTGCGACGCTCGTGGAGGGACGCGAGCTTCCGCCTGATCCGTGGCGGACCGCTCAGCTACCCTGACGGCGTCATCGTGGACGACCTTCCGCCAAGTACCTACGCCCCGGAGCTCGGGGCGTGACCATCATTGGGATCATCAGCTCGCTGCTCCTCGTGGCGGCGAACGGCTTCTTCGTCGCGACCGAGTTCGCGATCGCGCGCATCCGACTGACCCAGGTGCTCGAGCTCGAGGCCGCGGGGAGGCCCGGCGCGAGGCCGCTCCGACACGCGGTCGAGAACCTGGACGCGTACCTAGCGGCCTGCCAGCTCGGGATCACGATCTCGAGCATCGCGCTCGGCATCGTCGGCAAGGAGGCCTTCGAGGCCGTCTTCGAGCCGATCTTCGGCCCGTTGGGGGACTGGGCGTACGCTCTCTCGTTCGCCTTCGCCTTCGGCGTCGTGACGCTTCTCCACGTCGTCCTCGGCGAGCTCGCCCCGAAGAGCCTCGCCATCGCGCGGAACACCCGCACGGCGCTCGCCATCGCGCTCCCGATGCGCCTCTTCTACCTTGCCACCAAGCCCTTCGTCGACTTCTTCAACTGGCTCGGGAACCTCGTGCTGAAGCCGTTCGGCGTGCCGCCGGCGCGTGAAGTCGGCCATGCGCCCCACTCGGAGGACGAGCTCCGTACGCTCCTGAAGCAGAGCCTCGCGGAGGGTCTCATCGACGCCGACGAGCGCGAGTTCGCGGAGAACGTCTTCGGGTTCGGCGACCGCCGCGCCCGTCAGATCATGGTGCCCCGGCCCGAGGTCGTCATCCTCTCGACCGAGGACACCCTGCGGGAAGCGGCTGTCCGCGCGACCGGGACCGGGCACACGCGCCTTCCGCTCTGCGAGCCGGACGGCGGCCTCGACAGCGCGGTCGGCGTCGTCAACGCGAAGGACATCCTGAAGGCGATCATCGAGGAGCAGGACGCCCGGCTCGCGGAGCTCGCGCGACCGCTCAGACGCGTCTCGGAGTCGACGCTCATCGACGAGCTGCTCCGCGACCTGCGCCGCGACCGCCAGCACGTCGCCCTCGTCGTCGACGAGCACGGGACGGTGATCGGCCTCGTGACGCTCGAGGACATCCTGGAGGAGATCGTCGGCGAGATCACGGACGAGTTCGACGCCGAGGAGGTGGACCTGCTCTCCTGGCGGGAGGGCGCCCTGGTCGTCGCCGGCGCCGCACCGATCCACCTCGTCGCGGAGGAGCT
>JBOHAK010000467.1:0-8110 GCA_050697795.1 Gaiellaceae bacterium | reverse complement strand
GGAGCTCCACGAAGTCGCGCCGGAGCGCCTCGCGGCGGTCCTCGTCCAGCGAGTCCGCCAGCGTCTTCGTGGGCCCGTACGAGGTCGAGAAGAGCTCCCAGACGTCCTCCGCCGAGGGGGCGACGAGCGGAGACTCGAGGGAGACGAACTTGAGATCGAACGTCTCGTCGAGCAGGTCTGTGACGTAATCCTCGCGGCCCCAGTCGAACGGCGAGCCGACGCCCTCGGGCGGGGGCGGCTGGTAGGGGCGCATGACGCGGAACACGTCGCCCATCGCGCCGTCCGGGGTCCAACAGGAAAGCCCGATACGCCCGCCGGGGCGTGTGACACGCGCCAGCTCGGCGGCGACGGCCGCGTGGTCGGGCGCGAACATGACCCCGCAGGAGGACGAGACCACGTCGAAGGACGCATCCTCGTACGGCAGCGCCTCGGCGTCGCCGACGTCGTAGGTGATGTCGAGCCCCTCGTCCTCGGCCTCGCGCCTGGCCGTCTCGATGAGCGCGGGCGCCAGATCGAGCCCGACGACCTCGGCGCCCGCCCTCGCCGCCCGCTTCGCGACCTCGCCCGTGCCCGTCGCCACGTCGAGCCAGCGCACTCCCGCGCGCGGTTCCAGCCGGTCGACCAGCTCGTCCTGGAGATCGGCGATCGTGGCGCTGATCCGCTCGTACGGCCCGGTGCCCCAGACGACGCTGTGGCGCTGCTTCAGCTCTTCGAATCCCACTGCTCCTCCTTGTAGTCCCGGCGAGCATACTTCGCAGCGTGAGCGACCTCTTCTCGGATGCGGCGGAGGGGCGCGCCGCGGAGATCGCGCCGCTCGCCGCGCGTCTGAGGCCGGAACGGCTCGAGGACTTCGTCGGGCAGGGCCAGGTCCTCGGGGCAGGCTCGGCGCTCGCGCGGGCGATCGCGGAGGACCGGGTCGGCTCTGCGGTCTTCTACGGCCCGCCGGGCAGCGGGAAGACGACCCTTGCCCGGATCATCGCGGGCGCGACCGGCGCCGCCTTCGAGGAGCTCTCGGCGGTCTCGGCCTCGGTGGCCGACGTGCGGGCCGTCTTGGCGCAGGCGCGGGAGCGCCTCGGAGCGGAAGGGCGCCGGACGATCCTCTTCCTGGACGAGATCCACCGCTTCAACAAGGCGCAGCAGGACGCGCTCCTGCCGGCCGTCGAGTCGGGGCTCCTGACGCTGATCGGAGCGACGACGGAGAACCCGTACTTCGAGGTGAACTCGGCCCTCCTCTCGCGGACGCAGGTCTACGAGCTCGTCCCCCTGTCGGAGGAGGAGCTGGCCGTCGTCGTGCGACGGGGGGCGCAGGCGCTGGGTGCGGACGTGCCCGAGCCGCTCGTCCCGCTCGTCGCCCGGCGGGCGGGCGGGGACGCGCGCTCGGCGCTCAACATCCTCGAGCTCGCCTGGTCGACGGCGGGGTCCGAAGGCGCCGCGCTCGAGGAGCGCCACGTCGAGGACGCGGCGCGGCGGCGGCCCGTCGTCTACGACAAGACGGGCGACGCGCACTACGACTTCACGTCCGCCTTCATCAAGTCGATCCGCGGCTCGGATCCCGACGCGGCCCTCTACTACCTCGCGGCGATGCTGGAGGGCGGCGAGGATCCCCGCTACATCGCGCGCCGCCTCATCGTCCACGCGTCCGAGGACGTCGGGATGGCCGACTCGCGCGCGCTGCTCGTGGCGACGGCGGCGGCGCACGCCGTGGAGCACGTCGGCCTGCCGGAGGCCCAGCTCAACCTGGCGCATGCGACGATCTACCTCGCCCGCGCGCCGAAGTCGAACGCGGTCATCACGGCGCTGGGCGCCGCCCGCCGCGACGTGCGCGAGCACGGGGCGATCCGGCCGCCGAAGGCGCTCCGCGACACGCACTACGGCGGGGCGAAGAAGCTGGGCCACGGCGAGGGCTACGTCTATCCGCCGGACGACCCGAGCGGCCACGACGTCGACCACCTCCCGGAGGAGCTCAGGGGCCGGACTTACTACGACGCGTCGGACGAACCGTCGTGAGCAGACAGGCCCTGGTGCCAGGCACCAGGGCATGACCAAAGGCGACCGAACTGACTGAGAAGCAGGGCTTTTCACGCTGACTACCCGAGGCCCCGTCGTCCCGAACGGGCAGGGCTTGGTGCCAGGCACGAGGACTTGGCCAGAGCGGACGCCCACCCGGCCTCCGGTAGATTCCGCCGCGGTGTGAAGATCGTCGTCCTCGTCAAGCAGGTTCCGAACCCGAGCCACGTCAAGCTCGACCCGGAGACCCGGCGGATGGTGCGCGAGGGGGTCCCGCTCGAGCTGAACGAGTTCGACGTCTACGCGGTGAGCGAGGCCGTCCGACTCCGTGACGCGCACGGCGGCGAGGTGGTCACGATGACGATGGGGCCGCCGCAGGCCGAGGACGCTCTGCGCATGACGCTGGCAATGGGCGCCGACCGCGCGATCCACCTGAGCGACCGCGTCTTCGCCGTGGCCGATACGATCGGCACGTCGCGCACGCTCGCCATGGCGCTGGAGAAAGAGGGCGCCGACCTCGTCCTCTGCGGGCGCAAGACGGTCGACTCCGAGACCTGGCAGGTGCCGCCCGAGACCGCGGCGTTCCTCGGCTGGCCGCAGCTCACGAGCGTCGACCGGCTCGCCCTCGACGGCGGCGGCCTGCGCGCGCGCCGTGAGACCGACGAGGGCTACGACACCTACGAGGTCGAGCTCCCCGCGCTCGTCTCGGTCGCCGAGGCGATCAACGAAGGCATCTGGCCCGCCAAGCGGGACGTCGACGCGACGCCGACGGACGGCCACATCGCCGTCTGGCAGGCGACCGACCTCGTGGCCGAGGTGCACGACCCGGAGAGGCGCTTCGGGCAGACCGGCTCCCCGACCCGCGTCCTCGCCGTCAGGGACGTCACGCCCGAGCGGCACGGCGAGATCGCCGCCTCGCCCCAGGAAGCGGGGGAGCGGATCGTCGCCCTCCTCGCCGAAGCCGGCGGGCCGGCCGCCTCGCCGTGGGAGAAGCCGGAGCACCTGGGCGAGAAGCCGGGCAAGAGCTACGACTGCTGGACTGTCGTCGAGCTCGTCGAAGGGCGGCCGCGGCGCGTCTCGCTCGAGCTCCTCGGCAAGGGCCGCGAGCTCGCCGGCAAGCTGGGCGGCGCCAACGTCGCGCTCCTCCTCGGCAGCGATCTGGCCGGCCCGGCCCGCGAAGCCGCCCGTCACGGCGCCGAGCGCGTCGTGCTCGTGGACGACCCGCGCCTCGAGGATCAGAACCCGGAGACGCTCGCCGCCGCCCTCGCGCAGGTCGTCCGGCGGGAGCGACCGCACGTGCTCCTCGTCCCGTCGACGATCGCGGGCCGCGACTACGGCCCCCGCGTGGCGGGAGAGCTCGAGCTCGGCATGACCGGCGACTGCGTGGATCTCGACATCGCCAAGGCGGGGCGTCTGCTCCAGTACAAGCCCGCCTACGGCGGGAACATCGTCTCGGTGATCATGGGCGCCACCACGCCGCAGCTCGCCACCGTCCGCGCCGGCATGTTCCCGCCCGTCGAGCCACGGGACGGCGCCGAGGCCGAGATCGTCGAGCTTACCCTCGACAGCCTCCCGGAGCCGCGCGCCCGTCTCGTGGCCCGCGAGCACCGCCCCGACACGGCGGCCTACGAGCTCGACTCGGCGGAGATCTGCCTCTGCGTCGGCAAGGGCATCGGCGGGCCCGACGGGATCGGCGAGGCGGAGGCGCTCGCGGCCCGGCTCGGCGCCGCCGTGGGCGCGAGCCGCGGCGTCACCGACGCGGGCTGGGTCCCGAAGAATCGCCAGATTGGCCTCACCGGGCGGGCGATCGCCCCGCGCCTCTACCTCACGGTCGGGGTGCGCGGCGCCTTCGAGCACCTGGCGGGCTCGCGGAAGGCCGCCGTCATCGCGGCCCTGAACGTGAACGAGCGGGCGCCCATCTTCCAGCACGCGGACGTGGGCGTCGTCGGCGACTGGCGCGAGACGCTGCCGCCGCTCGTGGACGCCCTCGAGGCCAAGCTCTGATGCGCCTCCACGAGCACGGCTGGGGCGCGGAGGGCGCGCCGCCCGTCGTCTGCCTGCACGGCGTCAACGCGCACGGCGGCCGTTTCCGCGCCCTCGCGGAAGGGCGTCTGGCCTCGCGGTACCGCGTCCGCGCGCTCGACCTGCGGGGACACGGCCACTCGGGCTGGGAGGCGCCCTGGACGATCGAGGCCCACGTCGGGGACCTGAAGCAGACGGTCACCGAGCCGGCGGCGTGGATCGGCCACAGCTTCGGCGGCCGGCTCGTCATGGAGCTGGCGGCCCGCGAGCCGGCGCTCGTCGAGCGGGCCGTTCTGCTCGACCCGGCAATGGCGGTGCCCATCGACATCGCTCACGCGCGGGCGATGGACGAGTTGCAGGAGCATTCCTTCGCGTCCCCCGAGGAAGCGCTCGAGGCGCGGATCGGCGGGACCGGGCTCGGCTGGCTCGCTAACACGCCGCGCGAGCTCCTCGAGGAGGAAGTGCGCGAGCACCTCGTCGAGCTCTCGGGCGGCCGCTTCCGCTACCGCTACTCGTCCGAGGCCGTCGCGGCCGCCTACCACGAGATGGCCAACGATCCGCCGCCGTTCGACGCGCTTCGCATCCCCACGCTCCTCGTCGTCGGCTCCCATTCGAAGCTCGTCTCGGCCGGCGAGCTCGAACGCTACCGCGCGGCCCTCGGCGACCTGCTCGAGGTCGCCGTCGTCCCCGGCGGGCACATCGTGCTCTGGGACGCCCTCGAGGAGACGGGCGCGGCGATCGACGCGTTCCTCGGTTAGAGGATGCGGGCGCCGAACGCGCTCGCGGCGAGCTCGACCGCCAGCGCCGCGGTCTCGTTGCCGCGGTCGAGGATCGGGTTCACCTCGACGATCTCGAGCGAGGCGAGGAGCCCCGACTCGGCCACGAGCTCCATCGCCAGATGCGCCTCGCGGTAGGAGAGTCCGCCCCGCACCGGCGTCCCGACGCCCGGCGCCACCTCGGGATCGACGACGTCCATGTCGAGCGAGAGGTGGACGAACGGCGCGCCCTCGACGCGCTCGAGCGCCTCCCGCACGACCGGCTCGACGCCGCGGCGGTCGAGCTCGCTCATCGTGTAGACGGCGATCCCGCGCTCCTTGACGAAGGCGCGCTCGCCGTCGTCGAGCGAGCGGACCCCGAGGAGCACGACGCGGTCCGGGTCGAGCTCCGGCAAGGGCCACGCGTCGCTCGCGAAGACTTCGGACGAGCGGCCGAGCGCCGCCCCGAGCGGCATCCCGTGGATGTTCCCGCTCGGCGAGGTCTCGGGCGTGTTGAGGTCGCCGTGCGCGTCGAGCCAGAGCACCGCGCCCGGGCCGTGCACCGTGGCCATCCCGCCGAGCGTCCCGAGCGCGATCGAGTGGTCGCCGCCCAGGACGACGGGCGTCCGTCCGCTTCCGACGGCCCGGGCCACGGCGCGCGCGATGCGCTCGCAGGTCTCCTTGATCTCGTCGAGGAAGCGGGCCTGGGGGCTCCCGCTCTCGGCTGCCTCGGCGACCGCCGTCTCGACGTTCCCCCAGTCGGAGCAGAGGATGCCGAGCGCGCCGATTCGGTCGTTCAGGCCCGCGTAGCGGATCGCCGAAGGGCCCATGTCCACGCCTCGCCGGCCCGCGCCCAGGTCGAGCGCGGCCCCGATCACCGCCACCTTCCGGCCGACAGCCTGGGACACGGCCCGGGACGATACAACGCTAGACTGGGGCGGCCCTGGCGAGGTAGCTCAGTTGGTAGAGCACACGGCTGAAAACCGTGGTGTCGCCGGTTCGATTCCGGCCCTCGCCACTCACTCTTCGTGCGGCCGCCGGGGCTGAGCAGCATCGCGAGACGGCACGAAGAAACGGCGTCCGGGCCGGTGCTACCGTGCCGCGAACGCCGTTTGGCGGGATCTTAACCCGGGTCGGCCCGCTTTGCCAGGAGCGCGGTGGCGGGTCCGGCGGCGAGCTCCTCGAAGCCAGTGAAGCCGAGTGGCCGGAGGCGGGCGCGCAGGGTCTCCGGCGGCGTCCAGATAGGCGTCTCCGGCCCGAAGCCGGAGGACACGACGAGCGTCCCGCCCGGCGCGGTCACGCGCCGGAGCTCGGGGAAGAACGGGATCATGTTGAGGAGCACGACGAGGTCGAACGCGCCGTCCTCGAACGGGAGCTGGGCCGCGTCGGCGACCTCGAAGCGGACTCTCCCGCCCAGCGAGGAGGGCAGGACGCGCTGCGCCTCGGCGATCATCCGCGGGGAGAGGTCGACGCCCACGACCTGGGCCTCCGGGAAGCGCTCCGCGACGACGGTCGCGCCTTTCCCGGTGCCGGTGCCGAGGTCGAGCGCCCTGCGGGGCGGCTCCTCGAGCCTGTCGAGCGCCGCGGCCAGCGCGGCGAGTGCCTCCGGCCCCGCCCGGCCGTGCCAGACGGGGGCGAGCTGATCGAACTGCGCCCGGAGCGGCCCGCGGAAGAGCCGCCAGAGCCGCGGCCGGGCGACGACAGCCCGCGTCGCCAGCCGGGCGAAGCGCTTGCCGGCGGCCTCGAGGAACGCCCTCACAGGTCGGCCACCGTGAGCCGCAGCTCCTGGCCGACATGCGCACCGAACATCACGGCGGCATTACCCTGATTGATGGCCAGCGCGATGTTCCAGTACGCGTCCTCGTAGAGCACGATGTCGCCGCGGCGCACCTCGGCGAAGGTCCGCGCCGCGACCGCGTAGTACCGCTCGAAACCGACCTCCACCTCGACCTGCGAGCCCGGCTCGATGCCGACCTCCTCGAGGTGGGCCCTCGTGAGGTTGAGCTGGACGTTCCCGAAGCGGTCCACGTAGAGCACCGTGGCGCGGATACGGCGGGTGCCGACGGTCGGCTCGGGCAGCTCGAGCCGCACGAGGTCGCCGGGCTCCACCGAGGGGCCCAGGTCGGCGAGGCGCACGCCCACCGCGAGATGGGCCGCGGCGGGCACGAAGACGTCCCGGCCGTGGAAGGTGCGCGCGACCGGCTCGAGCCGGTACGCCGGCTCGGCGAGCTCCACCGCTTCCTCGACGCCGCCGAGGCGGTCTGCCGCGACCAGCAGAAGGCCGTTGTCGGGACCGACGAAGAGGCGGCCGCCGGCCCCCCGCAGCGCCAGCGGCTTCCGGTCGCCGCCCACGCCCGGATCGACCACGGCGACGTGGATCCCATCCGGCATGTAGGGCAGCGTGCTGGCGAGGACGAGCGCGCCCTGGAGAACGTTCTGGGGCTCGATCCCGTGCGTGATGTCGATCACCTCGGCGTCGGGCGCGATGCGCTTCACCACCCCGTGGCAGGTGCCCACGAAGTCGTCCTCGAGGCCGAAGTCCGTCAGGAAGGTGATGAACCGGCGGTCGATCCCGCGAGCTTAACGGCTCGCACCAGGCCCTCCCGGTCGTGGCTCCCGGCCTCGGCAGCGATGCAGAGGCCGAGCGCCCGGGCCTCTGCGGAGGTCACGGGCCCGATCGAGACGCACGGCAGGTCGAGGCCGAGCGCGGCGAACGCGCGGGTGGCAGAGGGAGACGCGAGGACGACGAGATCCCCCGCGGGGAAGCGCTCGGGCTGCAACAGGAGGGTTCGGTAGAGCGCCACGAAGTCGGCGCCCAACTCGCGGACGAGGACGTCGCGGGACTCCTCCGCGCCGGCGAAGAGCACGCGCCCCGCCGGGCGCGGCAGCTCGGCGGCCAGACCCTCTTGGGTCGAGACTCCGGCGACGATCTCGGGCTCGACCCCGCGTGCGCGCAGCGCCTCCGCTGTGCCGGTCCCGACCACGCCGATGCTCGGCAGCGCTCCCTCGAGCCGCTCGAGCAACGGCCCGACCGCGTTCCGGCTCGTCAGCAGGAGCCAGTCGTACTCCGCTGCGCGCAGCGGCGGCCCCGGCAGGGGCTCGACGGCGACGAGGGGACACGTCTCGACCTCGAAGCCCTCTGCGACGAGCGCGCCGGCGAGCGGCTCCGCGAAGGCCTCGGTCGCCGTGAGGACGACCTTCATGCCCGCAGGGCGGCGGCGGCCAGGAGCTCGTCCGCGAGGGCGGCGGGGTCGGCGCCGCTCCGCCGCTCGATCCAGCGGCCGTCCTCGTCGGCGACGAGCGCGCTCAGCGTCCGGCCGTCGTGG
>JBOHAK010000466.1:0-2491 GCA_050697795.1 Gaiellaceae bacterium | reverse complement strand
CCGAGAAGCCGGGGCTGGAGCCCTGGCCGCTCGAGGCGTGGCCGGACGTGCCCACGCGGTTCCTGCTCTGCCGCGACGACCGCATGTTCCCGGCCGAGTGGATGCGCGGGATCGTGCGGGAGCGCCTCGGCCTAGTCCCCGACGAGATGGACGGCGGCCACTACATCAGCCTCAGCCGCCCGCGCGAGCTGGCCGAGCGGCTCGAGAGCTACCGGGCGGAGCTGGCGCGAGCGCCAGCCGACGGAGACGAGCTCGATGGGCTCGTCGAAGCCCTTGAGCGTCTCCAGGCGCGGCTCCGAGAGCGGGAAGCGCGAGCCGCCGTCGAGGCTGTCCCTGCTGACGAGGATCTCGGCGCCGCCGGCGAGGGCGCCGATGCGGGCCGCCATGTGCACGCCCTGGCCCGCGTAGTCGGCGTCCTCCTTGTGGAAGGCGCCGCCGGTGTGCATGCCGATGCGGACGTCGGGGGCGAGGGGCTCGTGCTCGTCGAGCGCGCGCTGGATCCCCGCCGCGGCCTCGACCGCCGCCGCCGGGCTCCGGAAGGCGGCGAAGTACCCGTCGCCGGTCTGCTTGATGACCTCGCCGCCCGCCTGCTCGATCAGCTCGCGCAGGCGCCGGTCGTGCCAGGTGAGGAGCTTGCGCCACTTCTCCTCGCCCAGCACCTCGACGAGCTTCGTCGAGTCGACGATGTCGGTGAACATGAAGGTGCGCCTCGTCCGCGACTCGCCGAGCAGCTCGGCCGCCTGCTGGAGGTCGAGCGCCGCGCCCAGCCGCTCGAACGTCGCCTTCGCCGCCGTCAGCTCCTCCTTCGCGCCGTCCTCGTCGCCCTCGCCGCGGTAGGCGCGGCCCAGCAGCATCCGGGCCTGCGCGGTCTCGTACGGGGCCCCGACCTTGTCCCAGGTGTCGCGGGCGGCGCGGAGGGCGGTCTCGGCGCCCTCCCAGTCGTGCTCCGCGAGCCCGATCTGCCCGCGGGCCAGCTGGACGGCACCCTCGTACGTCGGCGAGCGACGGTCGCCCAGCCGGTACCGGTCGGCGATCTGCTCGAGCTCGTCGGCCGCTTGCCGCGCACGCCGGATCTCGCCGGCGGCAAGCGCGATCTCGATCTCCGCCGGCAGGCGGCGGCCGCGCGCGAGCGCGTCGAGGGAGTCGTCGGCGAGGACCCGCTTGATGGCGGTGGACGCCGCCTCGACCTTGCCTTGGGCGAGCCGCAGGAGCGCGAGGCCCGGCTGCGGGTCGCGGCCGAGCTCGTTCGCCTTCCTGTACGCGTCCTCGGCGGCGGCGAAGTCGCCGCGCCTCCGGCGGATTTCGCCGATCTCGTAGAACCCGGCCGCCGTGATCCACCGGTTGTAGTCGCTGAGCTCCTCGCATGCCTGGACCGCCTGCTCCTCCGCCTCCGGCCAGTCGCCGCGGAGGCGCATGAGCTCCGCCCGGTGGATACGGCAGGCGCCGGGGAAGCCGGTGATATCGAGGCGGTCGCACCAGCGGTTCGCCGCGTCCGTCCACTCCGCGGCCCGGCCGCAGTCGCCGAGCGCTTGGCAGGAGTGGATCGTGACACAATAGACCATCCCTGTGGCAAGGGGCTGCAGCTCGCCTCCGACCGCGGTGGCCGTGGCCTCGTCCAGCAGGGCGAGCCCCCGCTCGACCTCGCCCTGCGCGACGAGCACGTTTCCCTCGAAGACGAGCGCCATCGCCTCGAGGTTGCGGTCCCCGAAGCGGGCACCCAGCTCGCGCGCGCGGCCGAGCTCGCGGGTCGCCGCCTCGAGGTCGCCCATCTCGTAGGCCGTGACGCCGCGCGCCTGCGCCAGATGCCCGTGCTCGGGGCCCTCCGGCTCGTTCGCGAGCAGCCGCTCCGCGCGCGCGAGCCAGCCGCTCGAGACCGACGTCGCCGAGCGCACGAGATGGTCCATCCCGAGCATGACGGCGAGCACCGCGGCGCGCCGCGTCTCGCCCGTTTCGACGAACGCCGCGTAGGCCCGCTCCCGGAGCGAGAGGGACTCCTCCAGGTGTCCGGTCCACCAGGCCGCCTCGCCGAGATTCTGCAGGTCATCCGCTTCGAGCCTGCCGTCTCCGTCCGCGCTCCGCAGGAGCTCGTAGGCGTCGCGCCAGGCGTGCCGCTGCGCGGCCTCCCGGCCGGCTGCGAGGGAGTCGTCGACGACCTGGGTCATGGGATCTCGGATTGTACGCTCGCGCCGGAGCTCGATCGTGCTCGGGGCGGGTTGGTCTCCCGGGAGGCGGGCGGCCGAACGCGGCGAACTCCCCCTACACTGAGAGCCTCGAACGAACGGGGACTGGCTTGAGCGCGATCGTTGAAGCGGTCGGGTACGTGAACCTTGCGCTCCTCACCGCGGTCGCGGTCGCCGCGGTGTTGCTCTGGAGGAAGCGGCAGAGCCGCGCCGCCATGTGGGCGGCCGCGACGTTCGCCGTCCTCGCGGTCGTCGTGGATACCGGGCGCCTCCTCCCGGACGACCCGAGCGGGGCCGCCGAGCAGGTCGCG
>JBOHAK010000465.1:0-4771 GCA_050697795.1 Gaiellaceae bacterium | reverse complement strand
CAATGAGCGCGGCTACGACCGCCTCGTCGCGTGCGGCCTCGACGAGGCTCGCTTCTCCTTCGGTGCCACGGAGTCGTTCAATCGCCGCAACCAGAACGCGTCGGTCCGCGAGTCCGTGGACGCGGCGCTCCGGATCGTCGAGCGCGGACGCGCAGATGGGATTCGGTCGGCTGTGACCATCAGCGTCGCCTTCGGCTGCCCGTTCGAAGGCCCGGTCGACCCCGGACGCGTGGCCGAGCTCGCCGAGCGGCTCGCACCGTCGGTCGACGAGGTCGTCTTCGCCGACACCATCGGCGTCGCGGTGCCCCGGCAGGTCCGGGACGTCATCGGCCGCGCACGTCTTCCGGGGACGACGGTCGGAGCCCACCTGCACAACACCCGCAACACCGGATACGCGAACGCGCTCGCCGCGCTCGAGGCGGGCGCCACGGTGCTCGACGCATCCGTCGGAGGCATCGGCGGGTGCCCCTTCGCCCCGCGGGCGACCGGGAACATCGGGACCGAGGACCTCGTCTACGTCCTCCACGGCGAAGGCATCGAGACCGGAATCGACCTGGAGGGGCTGATCGGCGTCGCCGAGTGGCTCGAGGGCGTCCTGGAGCGCCCGCTCGAGGGATACGTCTACCGCGCGGGGACGTTCGCGTCGCTCGCCGGCTGAAAGGAGAGGCATGGCACACAGGCTCGGGGTGGACGTCGGGGGGACTTTCACCGACCTGCTCCTCGTCGACGACGAGAAGGGCGATCTCTTCCGGGTGAAGACGCCCTCGACTCCCGCCGACCCCTCGGAGGGGGTCCTCGTCGGCATCCGGCGGATCTGCGAGGAGAGCGGCATCGAGCCGGGCGACCTCGGCTTCGTCATGCACGGGACGACCGTGGCGACGAACGCGATGCTCGAGGCGAAGGGCGCGCGCGTGGGGCTGGTGACGACGCAGGGCTTCGGACAGATCCTCCACCTCGCGCGCTCGCAGACGCCCGGGCCGCTCGCCGGCTGGATCATCATGGTCAAGCCGGACCCGCCCGCGGCGCTCGAGGACACCCGCGAGGCGAAGGAGCGCATGAGCGCGCAGGGCGAGCCGGTCGAGCCCGTCGACCGGGAGCAGGTGGCCGGCATCGTCCGCGACCTGGTCGAGTCCGGCGTGGAGACCCTCACCGTCTCGCTCATCAACTCGTACGCGAACCCGGCCCACGAGCGGGAGATCAGGGAGATCATCCACGAGCTCTATCCCGACTTCCCGGTCACGATCTCCTCCGACGTGCTGCCGGAGTTCCGGGAGTACGAGCGGACGCTGACCGCCTGCATGAACTCCTACGTGCGGCCCCGCGTCGAGAGCTACGTCCGCAGCCTCGAGGGCTCGCTCCGCGAGCTCGGGGTGGAGGGAGAACTCAACCTGTTGCGCTCCGACGCCGGCCTCATGAGCGTGGAGGTCGCCTCCGAGAACCCGATCTACGGCATCCTCTCCGGCCCGTCGGGCGGAGTCGCCGGCGCGCTCTACGTCGCACGGCGCGCCGGGTTCGAGAACGTGCTCACGTTCGACATGGGCGGGACCTCGACGGACGTGGCCCTTTGCCAGAACGGTCAAACCACGATCGAGCGCCAGACGGAGATCCCGTACGGCCTCGGTCTCCCCGGCGAGGTCATCCCCGTCAAGGTCCCGAGCGTCAACGTCCGCTCCGTCGGCGCGGGCGGCGGCTCGATCGCGCACGTCCCCGAGGTGACCGGGGCGCTCCGCGTCGGCCCGCAGTCGGCAGGTGCGGACCCGGGCCCCGCGGCCTACGGGCTGGGCGGCACGGCGCCGACCGTGACGGACGCGAACGTCGTCGTCGGCCACTTGCCGCCGCAGCTCCTCGGCGGCGAGATGAGCCTGGACGTCGAGGCGGCGAAGACGGCTGTGCAGACGGTCGGCGACGCGCTCGGGCTCGACCTGCACCGGGCGGCCGAGGGGATCCTCGACATCGTGAACGAGAACATGGCCGGGGCTCTCCGCCTCGTTTCGGTCCAGCGCGGCTACGACCCGCGCGACTTCGCCCTCGTCGCCTTCGGCGGCGCCGGCCCGATGCACGCGAACGCCGTCGCCCGGATCATGGGCTCCTTCCCGGTGGTGATCCCGCCCGCGCCGGGGCTCCTCTGCGCGACGGGCGATCTCGTCGCCGACTTCCGGGACGAGTTCGCGCGCACCTTCATCCGCACGACCGACTCCGTGAGCGGCGACGAGGTGCGCGGCATCCTCGACGAGCTCGGGGACGACGCGCGCGGGTGGCTCGAGCGCGAAGGCATCCCCGAGGCCGACCAGCGCCTCGCGTTCAACGTCGACATGCGCTACTACCGGCAGGGCTACGAGATCCCGGTCGAGATCGAGCCGGCCCTCCTCGCCGGGAACGGGACGACCATGCTGGCCGAGCGCTTCAACCAGATCCACGAGCAGTTCTACGGCTTCCGCATGGAGGAATCGGCGTGCGAGATCGTCAACCTCCGCGCGATCGGGTACGGCAAGGTGCCCGAGCCGCACCTGCCCGAGGAGGAGCCCGGCGCCGGTGACGCCTCCCAGGCCGTCGTCGACGAGCACGAGGTGTACTTCCAGGGCGAGTGGCTGCCGACGCGGATCTACGACCGCGCGAAGCTGCGCCCCGGGCACCGGGTCGAAGGGCCCGCGATCGTGACCGAGTTCGACTCGACGACGGTCGTGCTCTCGGGCTACGCCGCCGAGGTCGACCGCTACCTGAACTTGATCATCAACCCGACGGAGGAGTGACGATGGACGGCGTCAAGGTCGCAGACATCCCCCAGATCGAGGTCGATCCGGTCACGCTCGACATCATCGAAGGGGCGCTGAAGAGCGCCCGCTTCGAGATGGACGCCGTGCTCTTCCGGACGGCCATGAGCCCCGTCATCCGCGAGCAGCACGACGAGTTCCCGATGATCACCGACCCGAAGGGCCGCATGGTCGTCGGCCAGTTCGGCTCGTACATCTCGGAGATGCTCGACGACTTCACGGAGCCCGTGCGCCCAGGCGACGTGATCCTCACGAGCGACCCGTACCGGTGCGGCGGCTCGATCTCGCACATCAACGACTGGCTCGTCTGCGTGCCGATCTTCTGGAAGGACGAGCTGATCGGCTGGGCGAGCATGTTCGGCCACCAGATGGACGCGGGCGGCCCGCTGCCGGGAGCGCTCCCGACCGGCGCGAAGACGATCTTCGGCGAGGGCGTCCGCATCCCGCCGGTGAAGATCTTCCGCGAGGGCGTGCTCAACCAGGACGTCCTCCACGTCATCCTCAACAACGTCCGCATGCCCGAGATGAACCGCGCCGACCTCATGGGCATCGTGGCGGGCTGCCGCACCGGCGAGAAGCGGGTGCTCGAGCTCTGCGAGCGCTTCAGCAAGGACACGTACCTGGCCGCCTGCCAGGCGCTCCTCGACCGCACGTACAAGGCGATGGCGAAGCTCATCCTCGCCGCCATCCCCGAGGAGCCGCAGTCGTTCGAGGACTGGATCGACGACGACGGGCTCGGCAACGGGCCCTACAAGATGAAGCTCACGATCTGGCGGGAGGGCGAGCACGCCTACTTCGACTGGTCGGGGACCGACCCGCAGGCGATGGGGCCCGTGAACTTCTACCTCTCGGAAGCCATGTTCAAGATGTTCATCGGGGTCTACCTGATCATGGTCTTCGACCCCCAGATCCTCTTCAACGACGGCTTCTATCCGCTCCTGCACGTCGTCATCCCGAGCGGGAGCCTGCTCCACCCGAAGTTCCCGTCGGCCCTCGGCTGCCGCACGCACGCGCTCACGCGCCTCTTCGACGTGCTCGGCGGGGCGCTCGCCCGCAAGAGCCCGGAGCACACGACCGCGGCCGGCTACGGAACGAGCCCGTACATGCTCTACTCGGGCTGGGACGACCGGGGCGACTTCTTCTACCTGATGGAGATCTCGTACGGCGGCATCCCCGGGCGTCCGATCGGCGACGGCATGGACGGCCACTCGTGGTGGCCGCTCTTCCAGAACATCCCGACGGAGTACCTCGAGGCCTACTACCCCGTGCGGATCGACGGCTACACGACGGTGACGGACTCGGGCGGCGCCGGCTTCCACCGGGGCGGGAACGGCATCGAGAAGCGCTACGTGTACCTCGAGCCCGGCGAGATCTCGATCCACGACGATCGCTGGCTCACCTACCCATGGGGCATCCTCGGCGGGAAGACGGGCATGCGCTCCGAGAAGATCCTCAGGCGGGCCGACGGCTCGACCGAGCGCCTGCCCTCCAAGTGCGACGAGGTCAAGGTCGAGCCGGGCGACGTCCTCGTCTACAGGACCGCCGGCGGCGGCGGGTGGAAGGATCCGCTCGACCGGGCCTTCGAGCAGGTCGAGGCCGACGTCGCCAAGGGACTCGTGTCGAAGGAGAAGGCCGAGGCGGACTACGGCGTCGTCGTCGGCGACGCGGAGGCGACCGTGGAGCTGCGCGCGCGGATGCGCGAGGGGCGCGGCGACGTGCTGGACTTCGACTTCGGGCCGACGCTCGACGACATCCGGGAGCGCGCGGAGGAGGAGACCGGGCTTCGGCCCCCGGCGCCGCCCGAGCCGCTCGCCTGGGCGCCGATGGAGTCCGGCGAGGACGCCCTCGCGCGCGTGCGCAAGAAGGGCGACCGGCAGATGACGCTCAGCGAGACCGAATGAGCGTCGCTCGCCTCCGGCTCGCTCCCGTGGGGGAAACCATGTTTCCCCCACGTGCCCCCTTCTTTGAGACAGTGAGGGAACCTCCCGGTTCCCTCACAC
>JBOHAK010000464.1:0-2409 GCA_050697795.1 Gaiellaceae bacterium | reverse complement strand
CGGCGATCTCGCGCTTCCCCGCGGCCGCCGTCCTGCGCGGGGACCAGTCGCACGTCGCGGACTGCGTCGCCGAGCTCGAGGCCCGGCGCGACGTGATCCTCGACGCCCTCGAAGACTGGCCCGTCGTCCGCCCCGGCGGCGGCTGGTCGATTCTCCTCGACGTCGCTTCGCTCGGGCTCGACCCGCATGAGGCCTCGCGCGCCCTCCTCGAGGAGAGCTCGATCGCGGCGACGGCGATGGTCGGCTGGGGCGGGCCCGTCGCCGAGCGCTACGTCCGCTTCGTCTTCAGCGCCGAGCCGGTCGAGCGGCTCGAGACGATCCCCGAGCGGGTCGCGGACGCCACGATCGCCCGCGCCGCGGCGGCGCGCTAGCTGCGCCCGAGCACCTTCTCCCTGAGGGCGCGCTCCAGCCGGGTCTCCCCGAGGACCGGCAGCTTGCCCTGGCGGACGAGCCAGCCCAGGCCGTTGATGGCGAGGGCTCCGACTGCCAGCCCGGCGAAGAAGAGCAGCCACCGCATCTCGAGCGGGCTCAGCGCGATGGACACGATGAGGACGGCGAGGAAGCCCCAGAGACCGAGGGAAGCGATGAGAGCCGATCGAGGGGCATGGGGCGACTCGCGCGCCGCCCGACGGCTGGCCTCGAGAAACGACTCACCGGGTCGCCGCTCTGCGCGCCGGGCGCGATCCGGAGGTGTGAGGATCCCGACGGCGCCGATGAGAGCGCCTGTGATCAGCCCGGACAGCGTCAGCACCAGGTCGTTGATCCACGAGTCGATCACTCCGCGACCTCTTGCCGTGCCTGACCTTCCGACGCACGGGCCGCCGGAGCCGTGACCAGCCGGTAGGCCTGCAGGAGCGCAAAGGGTACGAACGCGACGGTCAGCGTGAGGATGTACGCGGACCGGATGTCCGCCGGGTCGACGTCCTTGAGGATCGACGACCCGGTCAGCCAGCCGCCGGCGAACCAGAAGGTCGGGATGCCGAGGAGCATGGAGACGACCTTGAACGTGTCGCCCGGGCCCGATCCGTTGCGAGCGAGCTCCACCAGCAACCAGAACGCGATCCCGGTCACGAGACCGATGAGGATGCCGAGCGGGATCCCCAGGACCACGACTCAAGCATAGAGCTGCGGACTCCAAAATCACAGGCCCCGAGCCGGCCGCTTAGACTCGCGCCGTGACCGAGGCCGCGGAGCTCGTCGCCGGCATCGCGCGCGCCGGGCTCGCGGAGCTGCACACGCACCTGGGCGGCTCGGTCGACCCGGCCGTCATGTGGACGATCGCCCACGACCAGGGGATCGCGCTCCCGGTCAAGGACTACTGGGACTTCGTGGGCCTCGTCACCGTCGACCCGCGCGGCGTCGAGGGCCTGCCCGAGCTCGACGGGATCTACAAGTGGACGGAGCTGATCCAGTCGAGCCCGCTCGCGGTCGAGCGCTCCGTCCACGGGGCGATCGGCGGCGCCTACCGGACGCAGAACATCACGACGCTCGAGCTCCGCTTCAACCCGATGAAGCGGAACCGCGGCGGCGAGCAGGACCTCGACCACATCATTATGGCCGCCACGCGCGGGCTCGACCGCGCGAAGCTCGAGTACCCGCAGGTGCGCGCCGGCCTCATCCTGATGATGGACCGGACGTTCACGCACGAGCAGAACGGGATCATCGTCGAGAAGGCGATCCGCTACGCCGACCGGGGCATCGTCGGCGTGGACATCGCCGGCCCACGGCCCGACGGCGGGCGCTTCGCCTACCGCGAGCTCGCGCCGCTCGTCGAGGAGGCGCGCCGCGCCCGCCTGGGCGTGACGATCCACGTCGGCGAGGAGGGCGGCCGGCACGGGATCGAGGAGATCGGCGAGGTCGTCGAGCACCTGCGCCCCGAGCGCATCGGCCACGGCATCCTCGCCGCGCAGGACGAGGAGACGATGCGCCTCCTGCGCGAGGCCGACACCGTGCTCGAGATCTGCCCGAGCTCGAACCTCCTGACGGGCGCGCTGGCCAACGAGGACGCGCTCCGCGACACCGTGCGCACGTTCGCCGACCGCGGCGTCGCGTTCACGATCGCCACCGACGGCCCGGAGATGATGCAGACGCACCTGCGGGACGAGCTGGCGCTGCTCCTGCGCATCGGGGCGCTCGAGCGGGACGGGTGCGAGGCGGTGAACGCCCGCGGACACTCGGCCGCCTTTGTGGGAAGGGGATAGTTACGACTTGCCATGCAGACGGTCGTGGGTTCGAGTCCCAAACCACCTTCCGCCAGGAAGCCTTGGCCTGGTACTCCTCGAAGAGTGCGCCTTATCGGGGCGGATTCGCGTAGTGTCGGTGAATGTCGGGGCAACACGGAATCGGCTTCTTGTCAGACTCATTAGTGATCCGACCGATCGCAAGTTGTGAAGTCGCACGGAATAGTGA
>JBOHAK010000463.1:0-4441 GCA_050697795.1 Gaiellaceae bacterium | reverse complement strand
CGTATTCGATATCACGCCCGGCGGCGAGCGACGATGAGTTCCGCGCCGTCGCCCGGTCTGTACCGTCGGGACCGGTCGAGACGCCGGAAGGAGAACAGATGCGCAGGGTGATCGTGAACGAGAGGATGAGCCTCGACGGAGTCGTGCAGGCGCCCGGTGCCCTCGACGAGTGATCGACCCGGTCGTCCTGGGCGGCGGCAAGCGCATCTTCCGCGACGACGGCGCGCTCAGACCGCTGCGGCTCGTCGACAGCCAGGTGACGACCACGGGCGCCATCCTCGCCACCTACGCTCCGGCCTCGGCTTGACCCCGTGCGCCCCGGCCGGCTCGGCGCGCGAGCGCCGCTCCTCTACGGAGAGCGCGAACCGTCGGGAGACTGGTCGGTGGCGCCGGGTGTGACGAGTCCGGACTCGTAGGCGAGGAGAGTGCTGCCACGGTGGCTCGGCTGGATGGGAGCGATCACGGCGGCGGCCCTGCTCGCCAACGGCATGGCGCTCGAGGCTGAGTTCGGCCCGGGCTTCCTCGTCTTCCTCGTCTGGACGATCGCGACCAGCGCCGTGCTCGTCCGACGGACGGGAGCCGGCTCTCGCCCAGTCGTCGACACCCGACCCGTCCCCGCTCATTGATCGCGCGGATCCTGATCCCGTTGCCGGTTGTGGCACCCGCGCGAGCTCTGTCCGCTTCCTCGACGGGCCAGGCTTCGCAAGGAGGGAGGGGCGTCAAGCTTGCCCCTCCCTCCTCTCGAGATCGACGATCGGGGGGTCGTGCTCTTGCGCTCAGTACTCCAGCTCGTCCATACCGTAGGTCGTGAGGGCGTACACCACGATGAGGTTGAGCGTGACGAGAAGGATGCTGGCCAGCGGGAAGGTGAAGATCCAGAAGATGTTGAGGATCGCGCCGATACACCCGACGGCGATGCCGACGGCGCCGGCCCAGGGCGCGCGACGGAAGATGAAGGCACCGGTGACGACGAGGACGATGCCGACGACGAGGTAGAACCAGCCCCAGGCTTCGAGGTTGTTGTCCCAGAAGAGGGCGTCGACCGCGGTGTCCTGCGCGTCGAGTGCCCACAGCGCGTTGAGGATGTCCATCACGCCCGCGACTATGAGAATGAGGGCGGCAAATGCAATCCATCCACGTCCTTGACGCCTCGTGGACGTCGTTGACATCGCGTGCTCCTTTCATGCTGATCTTGCGACCCCGCCACACCATCTTGGTCGCTCACCCGGACGGATCGAGCGCGGGCAGCGTGCCTCGCGGCCCGGCGTTGTAGTTTGCGCACGATGCCGAACGCGACTCGCCGCGAGTTGGAAGCTGCCGTCGTCGCGGCGGCGTCGTCCCTCGACGGCAGGCGCTTCACGTTTCAGTGCTCGGTTCACGGTCTCGAGCTGCTCCCCGGAAGCTACGTCTCGATCGGCCAGCACCTGGGTCAGGTCCACGCGGTCGAGCCGGCGTCGGCCGAGGGAGGGGAGCTTGCGGCAGTCGTGAGCGAGGACGTCTCCGGTTCAGCGGCCGCACGGATCGCGCTCGTGCGCGGCCACGGCGTCGTCCTCGACGACGGAGTCCGGCCCTTCCACGAGCTGCCCATCGAGCAGGCGGACGAGGCCGCGACCGCGGCCTGGCTCGAGCGCGTGCGGCCTCGGAGGGCGTCGCTCGAGGTCGGCGACCTCCTGCTCCAGCCGACGGTTCGTTTCTCTCTCGACGCGGGCGGGTTCGACCGGCACACGTTCTTCTGCGGCCAGTCGGGCTCGGGGAAGACATACGCGCTCGGCACGGTCCTCGAGCAGCTTCTCCTTCAGACGTCGCTTCGCATCGTCGTCCTCGACCCGAACTCGGACTTCGTCCGGCTTCACGAGGTGCGGGACGGTGTCGACGACGCCCTGTCGTCCCGGTATCGACGAGCCGCGGCCGGGATCGTCGTGCGCCGCGGCGGGCCGGCAGGGCGGGAGCGGCTCCACGTGCGGTTCACCGATTGTGACGCGGAGGAGCAGGCCGCCGTGCTCCGCCTCGACCCCATCCGGGACCGCGAGGAATACGGTGCGCTCCTCGACATGCTCGAACGGGGGCTCGAAGACTCCGAAACGAACGCGCGCGAGCTGACGGAGCGGCTGCTTGGCGCGTCGAGGACCGACGTTCAGTCGCTCGGCGCCCGTCTCCGCAACCTCGGGATCGACCGCTGGCCGATCTGGTCGGTCGGGGACGCCGACGCCGTGCAGGACCTGGTTGCACCGGGTGGACCCCGCGCACTCGTCGTGGACCTCGGCTCGCTGGACACGATCGGGGAGAAGGCGATCGCAGCGGAGAGCGTGCTCGCGGCGCTCTGGAGGCACCGCGCCGAGCGCGAGCCCGTCCTGCTCGTCATCGACGAGGCTCACAACGTGTGCCCACGCGAACCAGGGGACGAGGTGACCGCCCTGGCCACCGAGCACGCGGCCCGGCTCGCGGCGGAAGGGCGGAAGTTCGGCCTCTACCTGCTCGTCTCGACCCAGCGGCCGCAGCGCGTCAACGAGCTCGTCGTCTCCCAGTGCGACAACCTCGTGCTCATGCGGATGACGTCGGCCGGCGACCTGGCCTACGTCGCCGACGTGCTCTCGTTCGCGCCGGCGCCCCTGCTGGAGCGAGCGACGTCCTTCCGAATGGGCGAGTCGCTGGTCGCCGGGAAGATCGCGTCCCACCCGGCCTTCTTGCGCTTCGGGCCGCGGATCGCCGAGGAGGGAGGAGCCGACGTGCCCACCACATGGGCGCAGAGCTAGCACGTCGCCGCTCGAGGTCACCACACGATGAAGTTGCTGCCGGGTGAGGCCGCCTGTTCACTCCCTTCTCGAGCGAGGGGCTGAGGGTGTTGTAGCCCTCGGGAATCGGCTTGACGGCCATGATTCCTCCTTCCGAGGCAGTGCGGCCAACCCTCGATGCTGGTCGCTCGCCGCGTCCTTCTCGTGCGACCGATGAATTCCGCGGCCGCAGGCGGTCTCAACTGGCAGACCCAAGCGGAAGGAAGACAAATGTTCAAAGATACGAAAGCGTTCAGCAGCCTCTCGGTGGACGACCTGGAGAAGGCCAAGGAGTTCTACGGCCAGACCCTCGGCCTCGACGTCGAAGAGACCCCTGAAGGGCTGGTGCTGCACATCGCCGGCGGCACGGGAGTCTTCATCTACCCCTCGGACAACTACACGGCGCCGAAGCACACCGTGCTCAACTTCCCGGTGGACGACGTCGACGCAGCCGTCGACGAGCTCGTCAGGCGGGGCGTTCGCATGGAGCAGTACGACATGCCCGGCCTGAAGACCGACGAACGGGGTGTCTTCAGAGGCGACGCCGGCGACGTCGGCCCCCGAGCCATCGCGTGGTTCAAGGACCCGGCCGACCACGTCCTGTCGGTGCTGCAGGAGACCTAGTGGCTTGACTCGAATGGGCCGAGCGTGAGCGCGGGCGGGCCGCTCGGCCTCAACAGGAAGCCGCTCCGCGCGGGCGCCGAGGTGTTCGACGGCCTGATGTAGCCGGCCGGACGCTAGCCTGCCCGCTGCCGTGAGCGACCTTCCGGCCGCTGCCGCCTGTCGTCACGTCGACGTCCGCGAGGGCTTCGAGGTCCTCTTCCTGCGCCGCGAGCATGACGGCTACCGGTTCGAGGGCCACGCGACCGGGCTCGAGGAGGGCGAAGCCTGGGGCATCCGCTACGAGCTCGTGCTCGACTCGGGCTGGACGACGCGCTCCGCGCACGTCGTCGGCCGGTCGTGCTCGGGCGCGCACGAGGTCCGGCTGGAGGCGGACGGAGCCGGCGGCTGGACGATCGACGGCGCGCCGGCTCCGGAGCTCGCCGGCTGCCTCGACGTCGACCTCGAGGCCTCCGCGTTCACGAACACCCTGCCGGTCAACCGGCTCCGGCTCGGCGTCGGCGAGCGCGCCGAGGCGCCGGCGGCCTACGTACGCGCGGTCGACCTCCGCGTGGAGCGGCTCGAGCAGCGGTACGCCCGCGTCGAGGACGACGGCGCGGGCTCGCGCTACGACTACGAGGCGCCCGATCTCCAGTTCGCGTGCCGGATCGTCTACGACAGGTTCGGCCTCGTGCTCGACTATCCGGGCATCGCCGTCCGGGTCATGTAGCGCGCATGCCAGAGGGGCCCCGCTCGCACGGGGCCCTCCGGGCGCGGCCTGCTACGAGACGGACTTGACGACGCCGACCAGGGGGACTCATCGCTGCACGACTCCGGGGAGCCACGCGCGTACGGCATCCGACACCGCGTCGAGGTCCGTTCTCAGGCTGTGGTCGCCCGGCACCGGCACCACCGTGCGTCGCGAGGACGCGGGCGGCATGCCGAACCGGTCTCGCTCGCCCTGGACGACCAGCACGGGGACCGTCACCGCGTCGAGCTCCGGCAGACGGCTGGTCGGCGCGGCCCCCGCGGACCGCCGCGGCGGCTGCAGCGGGAACGCGAGGCAGAGC
>JBOHAK010000462.1:0-3354 GCA_050697795.1 Gaiellaceae bacterium | reverse complement strand
CGAGGTAGGCGTCGCGCAGCGCCCGCTCGAGGCGGCGCGCCTCCTCCTCGGGAAGGTCCTCGCCGGGGAGCACCTCGAGCTCGTACGGGTAGGCGAGCTGGGCGCGGTACCCGGCCGTGTGGGGGAGGACGCGGCCCCAGAGCTGCACCTGGCCGATCACGATCGGGTGGGTGAGCGCCGACTGCGCCCAGCGCGCCCACTCGAGCGCCGCCTCACGCGTCGTGACGGCGTAGATGCCGCAGCCGCACGAGGGCGTCGGCCGCGTGTGCTCGGGGCACTCGGCGGCGAACGTCCGCTGCGGCTCCCACGGATCGCCGTAGACGCAGGACTCGAGCAGCGGCTCGACGAGGCCGCGGTCGGCGTCGGAACGGAGGCGCCAGATGCGCCAGCCGAGGAGCGGCTCGCCGGGCGTCATGCCGGGATGCGCTCCGGCTCGCGCGTGGGCAGCGGAGCGGGCCCCGGAACCTCGAGCGGGCCAGGCACGGGATCCACCGCCGGGACGATCTCGATCTCCGGCTCGAGCGGGTCGGGAACCCCGATTTCCGTCACGCTGTCCTCCTCAAGCTCGCGTCCCCTGAGACGCGAAGGCCGCTTGGGCGCGGCCTGCCGCAGTTCAACAGTCGAAGCGTGGAACCGGCCACGCAGGCGGTCAACCCCCTTTCGGACTGGTTACCGTTGCGTTGCAACGCCACGGGAGGAGGCAGCGATGCCCAGGATCGGGGAAGTCACCGTCCGGGAGAGGACCGGCAAGGGCTGGGAGGAGTGGTTCGCGCTTCTCGACGAGGCGGGCGCAGCCGAGCGGCAGCACCTCGAGATCGCCCGCTCGCTCGTCGATGAGCACGGGCTCTCCGGGTGGTGGGCGCAGTCGGTGACCGTCGAGTACGAGCAGGCGCGCGGCCTGCGCGAGGAGCACGAGCGACCCGACGGCTACGAGGTGGGCGCCACGAAGACGATCGCGGCGTCCCCCGACGAGGTCTGGCGTGCGTGGGAGGACGAGACGCTCAGGGAGCGGTGGCTGCCGGGCGCGCAGGTCGCGGTCCGCACCGCCACGAAGCCGAAGACGATGCGGCTCGACTGGGGCGAGGGCGGCCGCCTCGCCGTCTACCTCGACGAGGCAGGCGACAAGACCCGCCTCGCGGTCCAGCACGAGAGGCTGCCCGACAGGGAGGCCGCCGAGCGGTGGAAGGCGTTCTGGCGCGAGCGCGTCGCCGCGCTCAAGGACCTGCTCGAGAAGGAGAAGCCATGAGCCCCGAAGTCTCGGAGGAAGCGGCCCGCCAGAACCTCGCGAAGATCGACCACGTGATCGTGCTGATGATGGAGAACCGCTCGTTCGACCACGTGCTCGGCTACCTGAAGCTCGACGGCGTCCGCCCCTCGGTGGACGGGCTCGAGGCGGACATGGGGAACGAGGACGCGGCCGGGACGTTCCACAGGGTGCGGCCGCTCGGGCGGCGGAAGATCGACCTGAAGGTGCTCGACCCGGGCCACGGGCCCGTCGACGTCCGCGAGCAGATCGCCGGCGGGACCATGGCGGGCTTCCTGAAGAACTACGTGAAGGCCTTCGAGCGGAACTCGGAGGACAACCCGCCGCCGCCGGGGTTCACGTTCGACCCGACGCTCGTCCTCTCGTACCTGCGAGCCGAGGACGTGCCGGTCTACGACTACCTGGCGCGCTCGTTCAAGGTCTGCGACCGCTGGTTCAGCTCGGTGCCGGGCCCGACCTGGCCGAACCGCCTCTACGCCGCGACGGGCCAGTCGGGCGGCACGACGGCGAACCGGAGGCCGCCCATCTACGACCTCGCCACGTTCGTCCGCAAGCTCGACGCCGACGACGTCTCCTGGCGCTGGTACTCGCACGACCCGGGGACGCTGCGGGGGATCGACGGGCGCTACCGCATCGGGCACGACGACGAGTTCGCCTACTTCGCCCGCAAGACTCTCTTCGAGCGCCAGACGTTCCTCGACGACGCGCGCGAGGGGAAGCTTCCGGCGGTCTCCTGGATCGACCCGAACTTCGTCGACTTCCGCCTCTTCGGGCCGCCGGGCTCGAACGACGACCACCCGCCCTCGCCGATGATGGCGGGCCAGGAGCTCGTGCTGACGCTGCTCGAGGCCGTCATGCGGTCGCCGGCGTGGAAGAAGTCGCTGCTCGTCATCACCTACGACGAGCACGGCGGCTTCTACGACCACGTCGACCCGCGACAGTTCACGGCCGCGGACGACCGGCCGCTGATGCGCCGCTACGGGGTGCGCGTCCCCGCCCTCGTCGTCTCGCCGTACGTCGAGCGGGGCGTCTCGCACGTCGTCTACGACCACGCGTCGATCATCAAGACGATCCTGCTGCGCTTCTGCAAGCGCCCGGATACGGCCGCGCGCTCGATGGGGACGCGCGTGGCCGCCGCCAACCACCTCGGCTCGCTGCTCACCCGGGCCGCGAGCCGCCCGCGCGGGCGCGCGTCCAACCAGCAGCTCGCAGCGCTCGTCGAGCAGGTGGCGGCCTGGCGCCGCGCCACGTACCGGACGACCACGCTCGGAGAGGATGCGCCGACGGCGGCGCCCGAGGCCGGTCCGGAGCTCACGGACCTGCAGGAAGAGGTCGTGGCCATGTCCAAGCGGCTCCGGGCCGCAGGCCTCCAGCCGGGAGAGCCCTAGGCCCTCCGGTGGAGACCTTCGAGGACGTCGCGCGTGCGGTCGGAACGCCGTTCTACGCCTACGACGCCGATCTCTTCCGCGCGCGCATCGTGCGGTTCCGCGCCGCGCTTCGGGAGACGCCGCACCTGCTCTGGGTACGCGCTGAAGGCGAACGACGCGCTCGCCCTCGTCACGGTCGCGGCGGAGGACGGTCTCGGCGCCGACATCGTCTCGGGCGGCGAGCTCGCGCAGGCGCTGCGGGCCGGCGTGCCCGGCGGGCGGATCGTGTTCTCAGGCGTCGGGAAGCGGCGGGAGGAGATCGGCGCCGCGCTCGCGGCCGGCGTCCGCTCGCTGAACGTCGAGTCGCTCGGCGAGCTGGACGTCGTCGCCGAGGAGGCGGCCGCACTCGGCGTCGTCGCCCCGGTCTCCGTGCGCCTGAATCCGGACGTCGCGGCCGACACGCACGCCTACGTCGCGACGGGCTCGGCGGCGAGCAAGTTCGGCCTCGGGGTCGAGGAGGCGCGTGCGGCGTACGCGCGCGCCGCCGCCGACCCCGCGCTCGAGGCGGTCGGCATCTCGTTCCACGTCGGCTCGCAGCTCCTCGACACGGCGCCCGTGCTGGACGCGGCCGAGCGCGCGGCGGCGCTCTGGCGGGAGCTGGCCGCCGGCGGCCTCCGCCTGCGCGAGCTCGACGTCGGCGGCGGCCTCGGAATCGCCTACGAC
>JBOHAK010000461.1:0-1912 GCA_050697795.1 Gaiellaceae bacterium | reverse complement strand
GATGACACCCGAGACCGTCTCGGTTCCGCCCGTCCCTGCCGGGCAGGGAGGCTTGTCGCCACCGCCGCAGAGGAACGCGGACACGCCGCCGTTCACGTTGGCCTGCCCGAGGTGGATGTGGGCGAACAGCGTCGTCGAGTTCAGGCCGCCGTACGACAGCTCGTACGTGATCGTCTGGGCGTCGTCGTCGATCACGGCCGTGAACGACCCGGAGCCCAGCGTCGACACGGCCGGAACCTCGTTGTAGCCCAGCAGGGTGGCCTTGACGTTCTGCTTGCCTGTAGCGCCGGCCCCGGCGAGCGACGTGACCAGCAGCCCCGCCGAGAGCACGGCGAGGACGAGAACGAACGTGCGCCTGCGCATGAGCAACCTCCTGTCGACTCCCCTAGTAGATGCGGACCGTATTACGCGCCCGCGCGGAAAGCGGTTTGCGCCCGTCTACGCGGCTTCGACGGACACCGGCTCGCCGCCGGGCAGATGGGGAGCGAGCATGCGCTCGATGCGCGGTGCGCTCGCGCGGCCCTCGAGGCGCGCCAGCGCCCGCCCGCCCTCCAGGAGGACGAGGCTCGGCACCTGGCTGATGCCCAGACGGCTCACTAGGTCGGGGGAGCGGTCGACGTCGACGCGGGAGACGCGCAGTCGCGCGCGCTCCTTGCGGGCGAGGTGGGCGAGGAGGCTCTCCATCCGCCGTCCGGGACCCGAGCGCTCGGAGGTGAAGAAGAGGAGGAGAGGCCGATCCGGAGCAGGCTCCATGCCTGTGAAGTTCCCGGCGGGCCCGGCCCGCAAACGGATGTCGGCCTCAGGCGCCGCCGCCGCGGCGAGGCGGCTCGCCGGTGGGTGACTGCGGCAGCGGCACGAACTGGACGCTCGGCCGGCGCCGGCCCTCCTGCGGGAAGAGCTCCATGAGGTCGTAGGCCTCGCGCGGGAGACCGGTCGTCACGGGGAGGCCGAGCTCCGCCGCCTCGCCGACGGTGATGGGGTCGTCGTGCGTGTAGTGGCCGCCGGCGAGCTCCTCGGCCAGCGTGTCGGCCTTCTCGTCGCCGACGGACTCGACGAGGAGGTCGCGGACGACCTGCTTCATGTGCCGGAGGGCCTTCTCAGCCATGTCGGCCAAGACGAGGGTGCGGTCCTCGAGCCGCTCGACGGGCTTCTTCCCCGCGACGCGCACGAGCGCGGCCGCCGGCATGCCGCCGAGCTGCGGGTCGACCGGCCCGAGCACGGCCGCATCGTCCATGACGATCTCGTCGGCAGCGAGCGCGATCAGGGTCCCGCCCGACATGGCGTAGTGCGGGACGAGCACCGTGACCTTTCCTCGGCGGGCGCGGAGGGCGTACGCGATCTGCTCGGAGGCGAGCACGAGCCCGCCGGGCGTGTGGAGCAGCAGGTCGATCGGGCTCTCGTCAGGCGTCTGCCGGATCGCGCGGAGAACCGCTTCGGAGTCGTCGATGTCGATGTAGCGGTAGAAGGGGACGCCCAGGACTCCGACGGTCTCCTGGCGGTGGATCATCGCGATGACGCGCGAGCCCCGCACCCGCTGGAGGGCGCCGAACGCGCGCGACCTCCTCGCCCGCAGCGCTCGCTGCGAGAGGACGGGCACGAGCAACAGGAGGAAGATTCCGATCACGAAGATGGTGCCGATGTCCACGGCGCGAGAATACGACCGACCGCGGCTAGACTCATTGCCCGTGGACGGGATCCTCGACTGGTACCTGCTCGGCGTCGTCCTCGGCCTCGGGGTCGTCGCCGGCGTGGGCCTCGCGGGCGCGCTCTCGAGCGGCCCCTGGGTCGCGCTCGCCCTCGCCGCGGCGGGGGGCGCCGTCACGGTGGCGCTGCTGGCCCTCCCCTGGTGGGCGCTCCTCGCGCTGGCGGCGGCCGCGCTCGTCTCCTTCGCAGCGCTCAGGCGGTTGACGCC
>JBOHAK010000460.1:0-1751 GCA_050697795.1 Gaiellaceae bacterium | reverse complement strand
GCGTAGCGCAGACCGCCTGACCATCGCGATCCCGGCGCGCGGCCGCCTCCGCGAGCCCGCGGTCGGTCTGCTGGAGCACGCCGGCTTGGGCCCGGAGGAGCCCGGCGACCGCACACTCGCCTTCCCGTGCCGGAACGCGCCCGTGGAGGTGCTGCTCGTGCGCGCGGCCGACATCCCGGAGTACGTCCAGGACGGGGTCGTCGACTGCGGGATCACCGGCGCCGACCTCGTGGCCGAGCGCGGCGCGCGCGTCACGGAGCTCCTGCGCCTCGGCTTCGGGGGCTGCACGCTCGAGGCGGCGGTGCCGGAGGAGTCGCCGGTGGACGAGCTCGCGGGCCTCGCCGGCCTGCGCGTGGCGACCGTCTACCCCAGCCTGGCGCGCCGGCTCCTCGTCGAGCGGCGCGTCGACGTGGAGCTCGTCGATGTCACCGGCTCCGTGGAGGTGGCGCCGCGACTCGGCCTCGCGGACGCGATCGTCGACCTCGTCTCGAGCGGGAACACGCTGCGGACGAACGGCCTCCGTTCCCTCGGCTCGCTCTTCGCGTCGGAGGCGGTGCTCGTCGCCGCGGACGACCCCGACGACGCCTCCCTGCGGCTGGCCCCCATCCTGCGGAGCGTCGTCCAGGCCCGCGAGGCGCGCTACCTCATGCTGAACGCCCCCGCCGAGGCGCTCGACGAGATCTGCGCCCTCGTCCCGGGCTCCGGCGCCCCGAGCGTCATCCCGCTGGCACAGCCCGGAATGGTCGCCGTGCACGCGCTCGTCCCGGCGGCCGACGTCTGGCGGCTCCTGCCCCGGCTGGAGGCGGCGGGCGCCTCCTCGATCCTGCTCGTTCCGGTGGAGCGGATGCTCGCGTGACCGAGGTCGCTGACATCCTCGCGGACGTGCGCGAGCGCGGCGACGCCGCCCTGGCCGACTGGTCGCTGCGCCTCGACGGCGCCGAGCCCGCGCGCGCGCAACCGGACGGAGAGCTCCCCGAGGAGGCGGTGCTCGCGCTCGCCGGTGCCGTGCGACGCTGGCACGAGCCGCAGCGGCCGGCCGACCTGCGCGAGGAGCCCCTGCCGGGCGTCGTCCTCGAGCGGCGCTGGTCGCCGCTCGCGTCGGTGGGGATCTACGTTCCGCGCCGCCTCGTCTCCACGCTCGTTATGTGCGCCGTCCCTGCGCAGGTCGCGGGCGTCGAGCGCATCGTCGTCGCCACCCCGCCGGCGGGGGCCGGCCTCGTGGCGCGGGCCGCAGAGCTGCTCGGCCTCGAGGAGGTCTGGGCGATCGGCGGGCCGCCGGCGATCGCCGCGCTCGCCTACGGGACGGAGACGATCGCCGCGGTCGACAAGGTCGTCGGCCCGGGAAACGCCTTCGTGAACGAGGCGAAGCTGCTCGTCTCCCGGGACGTGGCCGTGGATCTGCCCGCGGGCCCGTCGGAGGTGGTCGTGCTCGCCTCGGAGGGCGCCGACCTCGCCGTCGCCGAGCTGGAGCTCGCCGCGCAGCGCGAGCACGGCCCCAGTGCCGTCTGCCGGCTGGTCGAGGCCGACGGCGACCTGGAGGGCGCGCTCGCCCGAGTCGAGGAGCTGGCGCCCGAGCACCTCGTCCTCCTCGGCGAGGAGGCCGAGCGCCTGGCGCCGCGCGTGCGCAACGCCGGCTCCGTCTTCGTGGGCCGCTGGTCGCCGGTCGCCGCGGGGGACTACGCGACGGGCGGCAACCACGTCCTCCCCACCGGCGGCCGCGCCCGCGCGATCGGCGGGCTCGGGCTGGAGAC
>JBOHAK010000459.1:0-10620 GCA_050697795.1 Gaiellaceae bacterium | reverse complement strand
CCTGATGATGGACCGGACGTTCACGCACGAGCAGAACGGGGTCATCGTCGAGAAGGCGATCCGCTACGCCGGCCGGGGCATCGTCGGCGTGGACATCGCCGGCCCGCGGCCGGACGGCGGGCGCTACGCCTACCGCGGGCTCGCGCCGCTCGTCGAGGAGGCGCGCGGCGCCGGCCTCGGCGTGACGATCCACGTCGGCGAGGAGGGCGGCCGGCACGGGATCGACGAGATCGGCGAGGTCGTCGAGCACCTGCGCCCCGAGCGCATCGGCCACGGCATCCTCGCCGCGCAGGACGAGGAGACGATGCGGCTCCTGCGCACGGCCGACACCGTGCTCGAGATCTGCCCGAGCTCGAACCTCCTGACCGGCGCGCTCGCCGACGAGGACGCTCTCCGCGACACGGTGCGCACGTTCGCCGACCGCGGGGTGGCGTTCACGATCGCCACCGACGGGCCGGAGATGATGCAGACCCACCTGCGGGACGAGCTGGCGCTGCTGCTACGGCTCGGGGCGCTGGAGCGGGACGGGTGCGAGGCGGTGAACGCGCGCGGGCACTCGGCGGCGTTCGTACACCCAAAGGGGTAGCGCCGAAGATTAACCCGCAAGCCAATAGCGGTCCGGCGGCGACAGCGCCATGATCGCCGGCATGTTGAGCCTCTATGGCAGTATCCGGTTCACCGAGCGGCAGCGACAGGTCGTCCGGCTGATCGCGGTCGGCTGCTCCAACATCGAGATCGCAGAGCGCCTCGGTGTATCGCCGCGCACAGCGAAGGCCCATGCGGATGTCCTGCGGACGAAGCTCGGCGTCAGTCGGCGGCGTCAGATTCCAGCCGCATTCCGTGAGGCGACCGGGGAAGACCCGCTCGAAAGCCTCGGGGCGACGCTCG
Source organism: Gaiellaceae bacterium (assembly GCA_050697795.1). Taxonomy (GTDB): domain Bacteria; phylum Actinomycetota; class Thermoleophilia; order Gaiellales; family Gaiellaceae; genus JAIBJN01. The sequence continues at coordinate 9,732 of JBOHAK010000459.1, read as the reverse complement.
GCGTGCGCGACGACTCCCGCGCGTCGGATTGATCTGCCTCGGGGGATGACGGCCCCGCGCCCGCAGCCCAGGCTGCGGGCCGGGTTCTTTCTGGACCGGTAGAAGACAGAGAGCTGACACGCTAGGCTGCCTCCCCGAGGCGGGAGCGACAGCCGTGACGGAAACCAGGGACGCCGTCCTCAAGCCGCTTTTCCGACGCCATGCTCGGCGTCCTCGGCTGACCGGGCTCTTGGATGACGCCAAGGCGCAGTCGATCCTCGTCACGGCTCCGGCCGGGTACGGGAAGACGACGCTCGCGCGAGAGTGGCTCCAGGGCCGGGACGACGTCGTCTGGTATCACGCGACATCGGCTTCTGCGGACGTCGGAGCATTTTCGGCCGGACTCGCGGAGGCGGTCACCCCTCTCGTGCCGGGGGCCGGCGAGCGCGTACGACAACGGTTGCGCGTCGGCGACGCCACCGAGCGGCTGGCTCGGCCGCTCGCCGAGCTGCTTGCCGAAGACCTCGAGGACTGGCCGGCCAGCGGCATCGTCGTCCTCGACGACTACCACGTCCTCGCCGAGTCGACGCCGGTGGAGGACTTCGTCGACTGGCTCATCACCCTCGTCCCGATCCGGGTGCTCGTTACCTCGCGCCGCCGTCCCGGCTGGGCTACCGCGCGCCGATTCCTCTACGGCGAGGTGGTCGAGATCGGTCGGAACCAGTTGGCAATGAACGACGAGGAGGCAGGGCGCGTCCTCGAGGGCCGCTCGACGGAAGCGGTTCGCGCCCTTGTGCGTCAGGCGAACGGCTGGCCAGCGCTCATCGGGCTGGCTTCGCTCTCGGCCGACCTCGAGTTCCCGACAGAGAAGGTCTCGGAGTCGCTCTTCCGCTACTTCGCCGAGGAGGTCTTGCGCCGGGAGCCGCCGGACGCGCAGCGCTTCATGCTGCTGGCATCCGTAGCGTCGTCGGTCGATGTCCGCCTCGCGCGTGAGGTCCTCGAATTTGATGATTCAGAGGAGATTCTGGAGCGCCTTCGCAGTGAAGACTTGCTCCATGAAACGACCTTGGAAGGCAATCTTCGCTTTCACCCACTTCTGCGCGAGTTTCTACGTAAGCGCTTCGAGGCGAATCATCCCAAGGAGTTCGCAAGACGCGTGCGGCTGATCATCGAGGACGCGAAGAAACACACCCGCTGGGAGGAGGCTTTTGAACTAGCTCTTGAGAGCGGAAACGCTGAAGAAGCTGCGTATATCGCAGGCCGTGCCGCTCGGAGTCTGCTGGCGACTGGACAGAGCGAACGACTTGAGAAGTGGTTGTCGGCATGCGGAGCAGAGGGAGTGACCGTTCCAGGCGCTGGCCTCGCTCGCGCCGAACTTCTTATTCGTAAGGGAGAGATCTCAGCCGCATCGGCGGTAGCGCAGGACATGGCCCGCCGTCTTACGGACCAACACCCAGATCACGCATGGGCCTCAAATGTGGCGGGGAGAGCTCTTCACTTCGCCTCAAGGGAAGACGAAGCCTTTGCAAGCTTCGAGGTTGCGAAGCGGTCGGCGACGAGCGATCAAGACCAGAAGGATGCTCTGTGGGGTCTAGTCTTGACCAGTGCCGAGATCGCACCCGAGACGATGACCGACTACCTCGATGAGCTCGAGACGCGGTTTGCCGACGACATCGACGTGCGCTTTCGTCTTGCGGTGGGACAGGCCTTCGCGCTCGAGATGAACTCGTCTCTAGTTGGGGCGTGGGACAGATACGCCGCGCTTCTCACATCTATCCAACACACGCGAGATCCCTTAGCCGCAAGCACGTTTCTGGCGAGTGGGGCGTCGGTGGCCCTCCTCAGGGGTGATTATTCCGTCGCTCGGAGGCTAGCCGAGCAGGCTCTGAACTACTGCACGGAGTTGCGACTCGATTTTGCGGTTGGGTCGTGCTATGCATACTTAGCTGGAGCGGAGACCGGTCTACGCCGTTTCGATAGAGCACGACGCGCATGGAAGTCGTTTTCTCGGAGTGGTGTTCAGCGCGAAGACCCGTACTTCCGAGTGGAGGGCCTTGCGATCCTGGCTCGTCTCCTCGCAAGTCAAGGGGCGTTGGCCGAGGCCCTTGCTACCCAAACCGAGGCGCGTGGCTCGCTACCCTCTCGACCCCTCGGCGCGTACCTCGCGACGTTGGCGGTGATTGAAGCAGCTTCAGGAAACGCTGAAGGCGCGCGGGAGGCGATCAGCCGCGCTCGCCGGCATGCAAATAGCATTGAGCGGGACGCGTGCACGCTGCTCGCAGAGGCCATCGCCGAGGACGTGGATGGGGACGAGTCAGCGTTCCGTGCGTTGGCGACGAGTGCCGTAACAGTCTGTGGCCGCGCGGAGTATCTCGACGGGCTCGTATTTGCCTACCGGGTGTACCCACGCCTTCTGGAAGTGACTCAAGAGGATGGCGAGGCGCTCTCGACTCTGCGGGCGAGCCTGACCCAGAGTCGAGACCATCAACTGGCTCAGAGAGTGAACATCGACACCGGTCCTTACGGGGTCGAGGATTCCCTGACCATGCTCACACCCAGAGAACTGGAGGTCCTACAACTGCTGTCCCAAGGAATGACCAACATTGAGATCGCTCAGTGTCTGGTTATCACGTCTGGCACGGCGAAAGTTCATGTTCGTCACATCCTTGAGAAGCTCGGGGTCCGGAACCGACTTCAAGCAGTCCTCCGCGCCCAAGAACTTCTGGGTGAAGGCCCCTAGGCTACGACCGCGGCACGTTCCAGCAGGGCAGGCTGGCGTTGCGCCTCAATAGCAAAGTCGGGCCGGACTCCGGATAGATACGTGTCGCTAGCTCCAGCCAAAATCGCTTCAAATGCAGCAACAACCGTCGTATCGAACTGTGTGCCGGCGGCCTGAGCAAGCCTGAAGCGAGCCACTCGGCTTGGCATCGCATCCCGATACGGACGCCCGGAGGTCATGGCGTTATACGCGTCTGCGACCGCAATAATCCGCGAGAGCAGCGGAATCTCCCTCGCCGACAGCCGGTCGGGATAGCCATTTCCATCCATCCGCTCATGATGATGGCGAACTATCCGAGCGATCTCTGTGTAATCCTCCACATTCGCCAAGATCCGCTCGCCGATGACGGAGTGTTCCTCCATGCGACGGCGCTCATCCAATGTCAGGGCGCCGGGCTTCTCGAGCAGGCCAGCCGGAAGACCCACTTTGCCAATGTCGTGCACTAGCCCGCACAAATGCACACGCTGCTGCTCTTCTGGAGGCAACCCCATGCGCTCCGCAATGTCGCGCGCATAGACCGCGACTGCCGCTGAGTGGCCCGCCGTGTACTGATCTCGCGCGTCGAGAGCCGCCACAAGCGCTGTGGCGAACGAAAGGTTCGCGCGACCTAGGCGCTCGTTGACGACACTGAGCTGGTCAGTGGTCTCGCGTTGCTCCCTGTAAAGACCGTGTAGTCGGTGCGCAGCAAACGCTGGAGCGAGAAAAAGAAGGATGCTCCACGGCGACAGCTCTCCGTATGCATACACAAGCAACACGATTACGGGGGTGTACAGGGGAACAGTGCCCAGCAGAATTGGCCGTAGAAGTCGCAACCCGTCGCGTGAGCTCCCGCTCCCCCGAACAGCAACGACGACTGCTCCGAGAACGGCATCGAAGATCGCGTCACAGAAACACGCCAGCGCCACGGCGAGAAAGATTCGTCCGGCGGAGGGGTCTTGGATTAGCACTGAGGTTGCGGCGGCACCGGCCAGTCCCGCACCCAACGCCCGAGTGCACGTCCAGACCAGCCAGCGCGTGTACGGCTGCCTGAAAGTCACCACCAAGCCAATCGCCCCGACCGCCATCGCGGAAAGTGGGCCATGGACAACGGCGGTGAACGCGACCGGGAGAATGGATACGGTCAACTCCACGTTCGAGTTGACCCGAACGGGATGACGCTCAGCAAGTATGGAGAAGCCGCCCAGGACCAAGATCGCCCACGCTGGTCCGAAAGACGATCCGGTTATCACCAGACCGCCGGCGAAGACTCCGGTTGCCAGCGCCAGTCCGAGGGCGAAGACTTTGACTGGATCAGCCAAGCGCCCGACACTCGCGCCGGGGGCGGGGAGGGCTTCCGCCGAATTCTGAGCGAAGCTACTCAAAACTCTTGCGTATCACCCAAAAGGGTTATAGGATCGGCGAGCCGTTGTCCCCCTCCGCCGAGAGAGGAGTTATACATGCTCCGCTGGAAGACCCGGTTGTTCGCCGTCATGACCCTCGCAAGCACGTTCGCCGCCCTAGGCGGCATTAGCAGGTGGTGGTAAACCTCCCGAAGTCTTAGTTCTTCCACAGCCGTCCACATCCCTCATCGGGGGGATTCATCCACAGGCTGTGGGGATTTGTGGAAGACCCGGGCTCGCCCGGGTCTTCTGCGTTTCCGAGCGCCTGCACGTGACCTGAGCAGGCCACCGTCCACAGGGTCTAGACCCGCCGCGAAGCGGTTTGTACACTCGTGCGGGCGGACCTGAAGGAAGACGTTTTCGATTCCCCTGGCGTGAAAGGAAGGGCCTGCGGCGATGGGATCCCCTTACGAACGGCTGGTCGAGCTCTCCAGGCGGCTGCGCGCCGCGACCGACGAGGGCCAGATCGAATGGACGGCTGAAGACGACACGAGCTTCCTCTGGACCGGCGCGAGCGGCGCGATCAGCGTGCGCAGTCGGGACGGCGACGGCGAGGAGCCCTTCGAGCTCGACGTCTTCAGCGCGGCGAGGCAGAAGGTCGAGACGCTCGGCTCCGAGTGGACGACGGACGAGCAGCCCGCCCCGTGGAACGACGCCCTCACGGGTCTCTACCGCTCGGCGAGACGCCGGGCGCTAGGAGTCGACAGGATCCTCGAGGATCTCCTCGGCGAGCTTCCGCGCGTCCGTGACGAGGCCGTCTCGGCGCCCACGAGCCGGCGCCCGGAGCTCTAGGGGCCTTCGCCCGCCAGCGGGCGCTCGAAGCGCTGGCGATACCAGACGCCTTCGAATCCCACCCGGCGCCACCCGGCCGTGACGAGCGCCTCGACGAGGGCCGCGTGGGCCTCGCGGGCCTCGGCGGGGAAGTCTCCGGCCGGCCATTCGAACCGGGGGGAGCGGTCGACGACCCAGGCGCGGCCCTGCAGGCCCGTAGCGAGGGCGTAGAAGTCGGCCACGGAGCCGTCGCGCCACCCGTAGATCGAGCATCTAAGCGTCCTCTCGGGATCTGCGACCGCGACCGCCGGCCGAGGCTGCTCGCTGCTCGGCTCTCGCTCGGCGAGGGCGCCCGGCCCTCGCTCGGCGAGCGCGCTCGGCTGTTGCTCGACGCGAAGCTTCTGCAGAATCGTCGGCTTGAAGGTGGCCGGCCACGCAGGCTTCGGCCGCTTGGCGGATTGCGAGGGCTTGGCGGCGTGCACTGGCTTGGGGGTGTGCGCGAGCTTGGCGGCGGGCACCGGCTTGGCGGGTCGCGGCGGCTTGGCGCGCCGCACCGGCTTGGCAGACCGCGCGGGCTTGGCGGGTGGCGCGGGCTTGGCGGGCGGCGGCTTCTGCGCCGAAGGCTTCTTGGGCAAGGCGGGCGGCGCTTTCGGCTTGGGTGGCTTCGCCGGCTTTCCGGCGACTTCGGCCTGCTCCCCGGCGACTTCGGCACGCTTCCTGGCGACTTCGGCAAGCGCCTCGGCGACTCCGCCGCGCTCCCCGGCGACTTCGGCGTGCTTCTCGGCAACGTCGGCGCGCTCCCCCCCGCGCCCGGCCGACGGCGACGGGTTGGGGCGCGGCTCGGTGCTCTGTGCCAGGAACTCGGTGGGACCCCGGCGCGCGGCGTAGACGGGCCGGCGGCGGGAGGGACGCGGCCCGTCCCGGACTGCGCCGATCCTGTCGCGCAGGCGTTCGGGCACCCCGCTGCGCCGCGCGAGGACGCTCACCCCGTGGAGGAGGCCGAGCAGGAGCAGGCCGAGCGCCGCGACGATCTGCCAGAGGGGGAACGGATCCTCGTCGGTGGCCACGGCGCCGTCGTCGCCGTCGCCGCCGCCCGCCGGCCCGCTGCCGCTCCCGGAGCTCGGGGCCTGGGGGGCATCTTCCGTGGGCTGCGGCGACCCGGGCTCGGGGTCGAGCGGGTACTCCTGCCACAGCTCGGTCGGAGTCTGGGACTGCTGCGCCGTGGCGACGCCGCTCCAGACGAGCGCGCAGGCGGCCGCGAGGACGAGGGCGCCCAGCAGCTGCCGCGTCAGCGGCACGGCAACCGCCCCGCCTCCGAGCAGGAGGAAACGGCGACGGGAGGAACCGCCCCGGGCGGGCTCGATGACCGCAGGATCTCGCACGTCCGTACCGTTTAGGGTCGCCAGGCAGCATGCTACTTCCCCGCAGGGAGAAGGGCTAACCCCCGGTCTGATGCTCGGGCGCCACCGCCGGCGTGGCGGCGGACGTCTACGCCGCGCCGGCTAGGAGATGAGGTCGCGGCGGAAGCCGATCGCGACCGCGTGGGCGCGGCTGCGGGCCTGGAGCTTCGCCAGCAGGTGCCGCTCGTGCGACTTGACCGTCTCCTCGGAGAGAAAGAGACGCTGGCCGATCTCGCGGTTCACGAGGCCGTCGGAGATGAGCTGGAGGACCTCGATCTCGCGCATGGTCGGCTCCTGCTCGAGCTCGCGGAGCTGCGGCTGGAGCGGGATGACCTCGGCGCTCTGGCCGTTCCCGTTGCGCCGGGCCGCGACCTCGTCGAAGCGGCGCGAGTGGTCCAGGTAGCGGCTCAGGATGTTCTTGCGCTCTGCGGCGTCCATCGGGGCTGTGATCGGCGCCCATAGCGGCCCGCATTACCCCATTTCGAGGGAGAACGCGAGTCCTGGTGCGGTCCGGCACAAGCGACGGACGCCGAGCACCCCTCCTCTTGGCGACCAGGAGGAGTCTCGATGCGCTCGCCGGGCGCATTCGCACGCTCGTGATCGGAGCGCGGTCGCTACCCGCCGCTCGGCCGCACCAGTTTCAGGACTCGTCCGGTCGTCCCCGTGGGGCCGGTGTTGTTCGTCGTCAGCACGTACAGCTCGCCCGCGGCGTCCTGCCCGAATCCCAGCAGGCGTGCGTTCAGCCGGCCGGTCGGGCTGGTGGCGACGCGCAGCTCCTGCATATTCCAGAGCCCGCTCTTGCGCGGCTTCGCCACGAATAGCGACCCATTGGGCTGGCCGAAGCTGCGGCTCCAGTCCCCGAATAGGTAGCGTCCGCGGAACTGGGGCAGCGCCGAGCCGCGGTAGACGTGACCGCCGACCACGGCGACCCCGGGGCCGCCGAGCCGGGCCTGGGGGTACTCGATGATCGGATCGATCAGCGGATCGCCGGTCCGCGGATGTCCCGCGCCGACGACGTCCGGGCAGGTGGCCGGTTCCTGGTTCGGGTTCTCCGCGTCGAAGCAGTGGGTGCCCTCCTTGACATTCCAGCCGTAGTTGCCGCCCGCAGAGACGATGCTGACCTCCTCCCAGCTGTTCTGTCCGACGTCGCCGACGAATAGCTGGTGGGTGCCGCCGCTGTCGAAGGACATGCGGTACGGGTTGCGGAAGCCGTAGGCCCACACCTCGTCGAGCCCCGGCGAGCCCGCAAACGGGTTGTCGGGCGGGATCCCGTAGGGAGTGCCGGCGTCGACGTCGATCCGCAGGATGCTGCCGAGCAGGTTCTCCGTCACGTCCTGGCCGTTGCCGCCGCCGTTGTCCGCGAACCAGTCGGCGACGTGGCCGAGGCCGACGTCGTTGGCGCCGCCACCGTCACCGAGCGAGATGTAGAGGTCACCATCATCGGGTCCGAACAGAAGCGTGCCGCCGTTGTGGTTGAACTGCGGCTCGTCGACCTCGAGCACGACTCGCTCCGAACCGGGATCGGCCCGGTCGGGGTCAGCCGCCGAGACACGAAACTCCGAGATCCGTGCCGTGTGGTCGAAGCCCGCCGGGGCCCCCGCCCTCAGGGGCGCGCTGTAGTAGGCAAAGAAGCGACCGTTACTCGCGTAGCGCGGGTGGAACGCCAACCCGAGGAGCCCGCGCTCATCGAATTCCGGCATCAGCGAAACCATCCTGCTGCGCAGATCGAGGAACGGCTCCGGCTCGAGCGTCCCGTCCGGGCGGAGCACGCGGATGAGCCCGACCTGGTCAACCACGAAGAGTCGCCCGCTGCCATCGCCGGCGCTAACGAGCGCGACAGGCGAGGTAAAACCATCCGCAACCGGGCGCAAACCGACGGCCGGAGGGTCCGCCTCCTGGGCTTGAACAGGCGCCCCACCGCCGACGACGGCAACGGTCGCGCACACGACGATCAGCACACGAATCCAGTTAGATCTCATTGCCAATCCCCTTTCCCCGTTGCACACACCGTCAGGAAACGACTCCACAAGCCTGCGTGACCGGCCCAACGTCCTGACAGCCGGCGCTTCAGCACAAGCCACTCCCGGGCCCCCCGACGACCCTACGCTTACCATCGCCGTCCGTCGACGGCCCCACCCCGTGCGCCGGGCTCATGTACGCCAGCGACATGAACTCTGGACTCTGGAGCCTGCGCCGAACCGGGTGATCCCCGTTCTGGGATTCCCAGTGCCGCCAGTACGAACATCAGCACCTACGGCTGGGCGATATCTCGCAGAAGGAGTTCTCGGACCCCGGCCGCGGTCGCCAGGGCGAGCCGAATGACGCGCTCGGCGGTCGACAGGGACAGCCACGGCGACGCGCCCTCACTTGTCACGTGTCACTTTTGGGGGGTTGGTCACACCGCCACCCTCGGGATCGGGTGGTCCTGCGAGCAGGTTTTCAAACTCGATGTCGAGGGCCGCCGCCAGTCGACAGGCGAGGCGGACGGACATGCCGGGCGCGCGGGGCGAGAAGTGGTTGCTGCCTCGAGGCGACGAAGGGCGGGCTCAACGGTGGCCGGACAAGTGCACGATCCGCCTGCACGCGGGCGACGTGCTGTGGATGCTCACCCCGGGCGGAGGAGGCTGGGGAAGCGCGACCGAACGCCGAACGGCTAGGGGCGCACCAGGAGAAGGACGAGCGTGAAGTGACAGGTGCTCGCGCCGACGACGAGCGTGTGCCAGACCTCGTGATAGCCGAAGACCGCGGGCCGCGGGTCGGGGCGCTTGCCGGCGAGCACCACCGCTCCGACCGTGTAGAGGAGCCCGCCGGTGACCAACAGCCCGATCTCTGTTCGGGAGAGCGAGTCGAGGAGCTGGGGGGTCGCGATGGCGGCGAGCCAGCCCAACACCAGGTAGAGGGCGAAGCCGACGCCGTGCCAGCGTTCGAGCCGGAGAAGGGTGATGAGGACGCCGACGGCGGCCCCGCTCCACGCCAGGACGAGGAGCGTGATCCCCCACGACGGCCGCAGCGCCAGCAGTGTGACGGGCGTGTACGAGCCGGCGATGAACACGAAGATCATGGAATGGTCGAGGTGCTTCATCAGGCGTTGCGCACCGTCGGTCCAGCGGCCGCGGTGATACGCGGCGCTCACGCCGAACAGCCCGGTGAGGGTGGCGGCGAAGATGGCGGCACCCACCCTCGCCTCCGCGCCGCGGGCCAACGCGACGAGCGTGATCCCCGCCGGAATCGAGGCGAAGAAGGCGATCTGGTGTAGCCGACCCCGCAGTCGCGGTTTCGTCACGGCGTTGAGATGCATCCCCACGATGCTACGCGAGCCGCTGCCCGCGCCGGTGGCGGACGTCGGGCGGTTACCGGCGGAACCGGGATCGCTAGCCCGACGCCAGGTCGGCCGTGCGCGCGGGATCGACGGGCGCCCCAGCGG
>JBOHAK010000458.1:0-2680 GCA_050697795.1 Gaiellaceae bacterium | reverse complement strand
CCTCGGGGCGGTGGGTGTCGACGAGCTACTTCCCCGTCGCTCCGGCCGTCGGCCCGATCGGCGTGGAGCTCAAGTGGGAGGAGACGATCGGCACGGTCTCCGGCAACAACTGCACGACGACGGGGGGGAACCGCTGCCGGGGCACGTTCGGCGTCGTCCAGCGCACGTTCTCCTCCACGTCGGAGCGGAGCGGACCCGTGAAGCAGGTCGAGATCCTCAAGAGCGGCGTGTCCGGCGCGAACTCCTTCGCCACCGGAACGACGCACGAGCTCGTCGTGCGGATCGCCATCGCCGGGAACCTCGAGGTGGCGCAGAGCGTCTCGGACCCGCTCGTCGAGCTGCGCGTCACCGGCGGCAGCCAGAACCAGTCCATCGACTGCGACCCCAACCTGCCGAACCTCCGCGACGAGATCGAGCAGGGGTGCGCCCCGCTCTACGCGATCAACGAGGGCGCTCCGTGCCCCTCGACCGCTCCTTCGCTCTGGTCGAGCCCGCAGCCCTGGGACTGCGTCGCGGTGCAGACCGGCGGCGCGGTCGGCCAGCTCGAGCAGGGCATGCGGGGGCGCATCCTCGGCGGGGCGTCGTCCTGCACGAGCCCCAACAACTGGGCGAGCTTCCCGAACATCCCACCCGACGACCCGCGCATCGTCCCGGTGTTCGTCACGCCCTTCGGCACGTTCACGGGCAGCGGGAACGAGGTCGTCCCGGTGAGCAAGTTCGCGACCTTCTACGTCACCGGCTGGTTCTCCAGTCCGTGCCCAAACGACGACCCGGTGCCCGACAGGGGCTACGTCGTCGGTCACTTCATCCAGTACGTCTATGTCCTCAACAACGGCGGCGGCAGCGGCGAGCTCTGTGACTTCGGGGCTTTCGGCAGCTGCATCGCCGTCCTCACTGAGTAGGAGGGGAGACCGTGCAACTCGCACACAAACTGCTGTCCACCCGTGGCGGGACGGTGGCGGTCGCCGCCGTCGGGGCGTTGCTCGCCGCCGCCGTCTTCCTCGGGTACCTGCACCGGTACCGCTCGACCGTGAACGAGTCGGCGGCGCCGATGACGGTGCTCGTGGCGAAGGACTTCATCGAAAAGGGGACGCCCGGAAACGTCGTAGGCTCCGAAGGGTTCTTCCAGACGGCTTCGACGCCGAAGGACGATCTCAAGGACGGGGCGATCTCGGATCCCGACTCGCTGCGCGGCCTCGTCGCCAAGAACGACATCTACCCCGGCCAGCAGCTCACTGTCGCCGACTTCAGCCCCACTGCGGCGGACGCCCTCACGAACGAGATCGCGGGCGAGGAGCGCGCGATCGCTATGGCGCTCGACGCGGCGCACGGGATGATCGGCAACGTCCGCGCCGGCGACCGCGTCGACGTGTACGGCGCGTTCAACGTGCGCCGGCTCATGCCCGACGGGACCGTCGACCCCGACGCCGTCGAGCGGCCCGTGCTCAAGTTGCTCGTCGAGGACGTCCTCGTACTCGACTCGCCCGAAGGGGCGCAGGCCGGCTTCGGCACCTCGGCGCAGCAGACCTCGAACGTCACGGTCCGTGTCACGCACGAGCAGGCGGCCAAGCTCGCCTTCTCCTCCGAGAACGGAAAGGTCTGGATCGTGCTCCGGCCACGCACCGGCGCCAAGCCGACGCCGCCCGACCTCGTGACGCTCGAGACCGTGCTCTTCGGGATCGAGCCCGTCGCCGCGGTCAAATCGTTCGGAGGCCGGCAATGAGCCAGGCGATCAGAACGCTCGTAGCCGTGGACGAGGGCGTCGATCGCGACGCGCTCCAGACGATGCTCCCGATCGACCCGGAGATCCAGATCGTCGGCGTCGTCGACGGCCTGGAGGACAGCTGGACGACGCTTCAGGAGACGCCCACCGACCTGCTGGTCGTGGCCTGCCCCGGCTCCTCGGACCGGGCCCTCTTCCTGGTGGACGGCGCCGTCAAGCAGCGGCCGGAGCGGCCGGTCGTCGTCTTCTGCGAAGGGTCCGCGAACGGGTTCGTCCAGCGGGCCTTCGAGGCGGGGGCGGACGATTTCCTGACGCTTCCGCAGACACCCGAAGACGTGCTCTTCGCCCTGCGCAAAGCGGTCGCCCGCCGGCACGGCGCGAGCGCGGCGTCCGGCGTCGCCCTCTCGCCGATGATCTGCGTGCTCGGTCCGAAGGGAGGCACGGGCAAGACTCTCACGTCCTGCAACCTGGCGGTCAGCCTCGCCCAGACCGGCCACAAGGTCGCCGTCGTCGACCTCGACCTCCAGTTCGGCGACGTCGGGCTCGCGCTTGGGCTCGCCCCGGAGCGGACCCTGTACGAGCTGGCTAAGTCGGGCGGTTCGCTCGACGACGAGAAGCTCGACGGCTATCTGGCGACGCATTCCTCGGGCGCGCGGGCGCTGATCGCGCCCACCCGGCCGGATCATGCCGGCGTCGTGACGACGGAGTTCCTGCGCGAGGTCTACGCGGCGCTGCGCACGTCGCACGAGTACGTGATCGTCGACACGCCGCCCGGGTTCACGCCCGAGGTGATCGCCTCGATCGACAGCTCCTCCCACGTCTGCATGGTCGGGATGCTCGACTCGCTCTCGCTCAAGAACACGAAGCTCGGGTTCGAGACGCTCGAGCTCATGGGCTACGACGGCGAGCGCATGCGGCTCGTCCTCAACCGAGCGGACAGCCGGGTGGGGATCACGC
>JBOHAK010000457.1:0-5958 GCA_050697795.1 Gaiellaceae bacterium | reverse complement strand
CTGCCGGCGATCGCCTCGCTCGCCATCTTCCAGTTCCTGTGGTCGTGGAACGATCTCCTCGTCGCCCTCGTCTTCGGGCGCGAGACCCAGCCGATCACCGTGGCGATTTACCGTCAGCTGGCTCAGTTCGGCGCCAACATCGAGATCATCGCCCCTGCGACGTTCATCTCGCTCGTGATCCCGCTCGCCGTCTTTTTCGCCTTCCAGCGCTATTTCGTCGAGGGCCTGCTTGCAGGCTCTGTGAAGTAACCGTGTCGAGAACGTGCGCAATCGTCGGAAGCGGCCTCGCCGGGTTCGTCGCGTATGCCACCCTCCGGCATGGGGGGCTCGAACCGGGCGAGATCGCCGTGTTCGGAACGGACCCGGACCCAGCGGCCGTCTGGCGCCGCCGCGCCGCCGCGATCCGCCAGCGGCGCATGCGCTCCGAGAGCGACGGTCACTGCGCGCCGAGCTCCTTCCCAGGGCTCGCCGTGCGTGCCGCTCTGCGGCGGCGCAGCGTCGTGCCGCTCGTGCAGACCGTGGCCGACCGCTACCACCCGACCGTCGGCGAGTTCCTCGAGCACGTGCAGGAGCTCCGCTCGGCGACGGGCTGGGACGAGAGCTTCCGAGCCGCCCGGATCGAACAGGTGCGGGCCGTGGACGGCGGCTTCGAGCTCGACGGCCACGGCGTCTTCGCCCACGTCCTCGTCGCCCCCGGCCATCCCGGCCTCGCCTTCCCCGAGGAGCTCGCGGGTGACCCGCGTGCCGTGCACGCCTACGAGCCGCACGAGTACGCCGACGAGGTCGAGGTGGTCGGCGCGGGCATGGCCGCTGCGACCGAGTGGCTGAATGCGCTCGCCGCCGGGTCGACGGTCACCTCCGTCCGGCGGCGCGAGCCCGAGCGCCGCCCGCTCAACCTGCCGCGCGAGCTCTTCACGCGCCGCGGGCTCGCCGGCTACTACCGCGCCCCTGCGGCCGAGCGGGCCGCGTTGCTGCGCCGTTACGGCGCGCCGTCCTACCCGCGCGGCGCCGTGTGGGACGAGCCGCTCGAGCGGGCCGTCGACGAGGGGCGCTTCCGCGTGGCCGGCGCGCCGAACGGCGCCGGTCAGGTGATCTGCGCGACCGGCTTCAGGCGGGGCTTCCGACACGATCCGCTCCTCGCGCGCCTCGTCAGCGAGCACGGGCTCGAGACCGTCGAGGGCTGGATCGTCCTCGCGCCCGACTCGACCGTACCGGCCCTGACCGATGCCGAGCGCACGCTCGCCCTCGCCGGCGCTCCCGGCCAGTGGGCCTTCCCCGCTGCCGACACGCTCGTCGGCGCGAAGTACGCCGCGCGCGGATTCCTCCGACGGGTGCAGGCGTGGCGTACACGCTGAGAGGGAGGCTCGAGTCGCGCCTGGCGGCGGCGCTCGCGCCGCTCCTGGCCGCGTGCGTCCTGGCGCTCGTCACGAAAGCCTGGTGGCCCGTGGAGCTGGCCGCGCTCATGCTCGCCGCCGGCGTGGCGCTCGACGCCGCCTACCACCGCCTGATCCCGTACCAGCCGGGCTGGGCGGCGCTGCCCCTCGGCCTGCTCGAGCTCGGCGCCGTCATGGGGCTCGCACTGCTGCTCGACGTCGCCGCGCCGCTCGCGGCCGCGCTCGCCTTCTATGCGGGCTCGTGGCTCCTCGCGCAGGTGCTCGCCCACGCGGTGCTGCCGCTCGCGCGACTCTCCTACGCGGACGACGGCGGCGAGCTCGGGCGCCCTGGGGCGGCGGTCGCCGCGCTGGCGCTCGTCGTCCTCGGCTCGGCCGTCGGCGTCGCCTGGACGACGCAGCCGCCGGTCGTGCGCCTCGAGGCCGGTGTCCACGAGGGGCCGCTCGTGCTCGACTACTCGCAGCGGCTCGTCGGGGAGCCGGGCGCGGTCGTGCGGGGTGGAATCGTCGTCACCGCCGACGACGTGACCGTGCGGGACGTGACCGTGGTGGGCGGAGAGGTCGGCATCGAGGTGGACGGCGCGGAGCGCGTCGTGCTCGACGGAGTCGAGGTCCTCTGGGCCGAGCTGGACGGCATCAACGTCCGTCGCAGCACGGTCACGGTGCGCGACTGCGTGATCCGCGAGCCGATCGGCTCGCACTCGCAGGGCATCGACATCTCCTTCTCCTTCGATCTCGGGCCCTCCGTCGTCGAGCGCTGCACCGTGACGGGCGGGATGGAGGGGATCGTCACGCACTTCGCCCGCGTGCTCGTCCGCGACAACCTGGTCAGCGAGACGAGCCTGCGCGGCATCACGCTCACCGAGATGTCCATGGCCGACGTGGAGGGCAACGAGGTGGAGGGCGCACTAGGCGTCGGCATTTTCTGCGGCGACTATTCGGTCTGCCGAATCGAGGAGAATTCCGTGTCCGGAACCGTCGCGGACGTCGAATCCGGCGACCGTACGCGCATGGGCTTCGGGATTCTCTCCCACTACGGCGCCGATGCGATCCTCGCCGACAATAGGCTGCGCGGAAACGCGCGTCCGACCGGTTCCTTTTTGCGCGCGCGCATTTCCTCCGAGTAGAGTTACGCGACTTCCAATCCCGACCTTTTCCAGGAGGAATAGCGTGGCTCGAAAGACGATCCTCGTATGCGACAACTGCGCCGCCGAAGTCGGTGAGGGAAAGGGCGCCGGGATGCGCATCACCTACATGGATGCGCGCCGCGGCGCGAAGGCAGCAGATCTCTGCGACGACTGCGCGGGCAAGATGCCCGGCCGGGCCGCCGCCCGCCGCGGCCGCCGGCCGAAGTCCGCCGCCGCTTAGCGGTTTCAGGCCCCCGGAGGGCCGCGAGAGCCCTCCGGGGCGGCCGCTAAGATGCGTCGGTGCCGCTGGCGTTGCTGGTTGGCCCGGCGAACGCCGGGAAGGTCTCGCGGCTCCTCGATCGGTACCTGGAGAACCTCGGGCGCGAACCGTTTCTCGTGGTCCCGAACCGGGCCGAGGTGGAGCGCGTGGAGCGCGATCTGCTGTCCAGGCAGGCGGTGCTCCTGGGCGGCGAGATCGGCACGTTCGACGATCTCTTCGAGCGGATCGCCCGTGCGGACGGTCGGGAGCGGCGCGTCGCCACCGACGCCCAGCGTGCCCTCGTCCTTCGCCGCATCCTCGCCGCGGCGAGCCTGAACGGCCTCGGCCCGTCTTCCCGCTTCGCCGGCTTCGCCGAGACGCTTCTCGGCGCGGTCTCGGAGCTCGAGGCGGGGCTCGTCGACCCCGGCCAGGTGGAGGGCGACCTCGCCGTCCTCTACGCCGCCTACCGGGAGGAGCTCGATCGGCTCGAGCTCTGGGACCGCGACCTCGAGCGGCGGCGCGCCGTCGAGCGCGTCGAGGGCGAGCTCTCCGCCTGGGACGGGCGGCCCGTCCTCGCCTACGGCTTCGAGGACCTGACCGGCGCGCAGTGGCGCCTCCTTCAGGCGCTCGCCGGGCGCGCCGACGTGGCCGTCTCGCTCCCGTACGAGCCCGGACGGCCCGCGTTCGCCTCGCTTGCGCGCACGGCGGAGGACCTCGCGGGCCTCGCCGACGGCGACGTGGAGGAGCTGCCGCCCGCCTACGCGGAGATCGCCCATCCCGCACTCGCCCACCTCGAGCGGGCGCTCTTCGCGGAGGGCCCGCGGCCGGGGCCGCCGCCGCTCGAGGGCGCCGTCCGCTTCCTCGAGGGCGCAGGCTCTCGCGGCGCGCTCGAGCTCGTCGCCGAGGAGGTCCTGCGCCTCCTCCGCGACGGCACCGCCCCGGAGGCGATCGGCGTCGTCTGCCCCTCGCTCGACCGCCTGCGCGCGCCGCTCGAGACCGCCTTCGCGACGGCCGGGATCCCATACGCGGTCGAGGGCCGCGTTCGCCTCGGCCAGACACCGTTCGGCCACGCGCTCCTCTCGGCGCTCCGCTTCGTCTGGCAGGCGGGCCGGCGCCGCGACCTCTTCGGGTTCCTGCGCTCGCCGTACTCGGGCCTGGCGCGGGCGCACGCCGACTACCTGGAGGGGCGCCTGCGCGGCCTCGGCGTGCGCGCGGACGTGGAGGAGCGGACGGTCGCGCTCCGCGGCCAGGCACTGCCCCTGCTGGACGACGTCCGCGCCGCGGGCTCCCCTGTCGAGGCCGTGCGCATCCTCGCCCGAGGGATGCTGCGCGCCGCGTACGGGCTCGAGGCGCCTCCCGTCGGCGAGGCCTCGCGGCTCGACCTGCGCGTGTTCGAGGGCGTCTCGCGCCTGCTGACGGAACTTGCAGGGTGGGACGACCTGGCCGGCGAGCTGGCGCGCGAGGACGTCCTCGCCGCCCTCGAGCGCCTGCCTGTCCGCCTCGCGGGTGCGGCCGAGCCCGGCCGCGTCGCCGTCCTCGACCTCCTGCGGGCACGTACCCGCCGCTTCGACGTCGTCGTCGTCCTCGGCCTCGAGGAGGGCAGCCTGCCGCGGCGCTCCGCCGCATCCCCGTTCCTCGACGACGACGCCCGCCGCGGGCTCGACGAGCGCGCCCGCGCCCGCCTCGCACGGCCCGATCCCGTCTCGCGCGACCGCTTCCTCCTCTACGCCGCCTGCACGCGCCCGTCGCGGCGCCTCTACCTCGTGCGCGAGGCGGCCACCGACGACGGCGCGCCGCGCCAGGCGAGCCCCTTCTGGGAGGAGGCGCGGGGGCTCTTCGACCCGGCCGACGTGGCGCGCTGGACGCGGCGCCGCCCGCTCTCGGCGCTCACGTGGCCGCTCGACGAGGCGCCGACCGAGCGGGAGCGTCTTCGTGCACTCGCAGCGCTCTCTGCCGCCGACGCGCCGGCCGCCGAGGCGCTCGCGCTCGCCAACGGCTGGGAACGCCGCTTCCGGCGGGCGCGCGGCGCGTTCGAGCGCCCCACCGCCCTGACGAGCGCGGCCGTCCTCGCCGAGCTCGCCGCGCGAACGACGTTCAACGTCACCGAGCTCGAGGCGTTCGCCTCCTGCTCGTCGATCTGGCTCGTCGAGCGCCTCGTCTCGCCGCGCTCCATCGACGCCGAGGTGGATGCGAAGCTCCGCGGCTCGATTGCCCACACGACGCTGCACCGCTTCTACGCCGGCCTGCCGAAGGAGCTGGGCGCGGAGCGGGTCGACGGGGCGCGCGTCGAGGACGCCGTGCGCTTCCTGCGCGCCTGCTTCGAAGACGCGCTCGCGGGCGTCCGCCAGGAGCTCTCCGAGCTCGAGCGCCGGGAGCTCGAAGGCCAGCTCTGGCGCGACCTCGAGCGCTTCGTCCGCGACGAGGCCGAGACCGAGCTCCCCCTCGTCCCGCGCCGCTTCGAGGTGGGGTTCGGCACCGAGCGGTCGGCGCCCGAGCTCCAGCGCGGGCTCGACCTGGGCGGGTTCGCGCTCTCGGGGAAGATCGACCGCATCGACGTCGACCCGATGAGCGCCCGCGGGATCGTGTGGGACTACAAGTCGGGCAAGACGGCGTTCTCGGCCGCGAAGATCGACTCGGAGCTGCGGCTCCAGATCCCGCTCTACATGCTCGTCCTGCGCGACCTCGTCGGCATCGAGCCGCTCGGCGGGCTCTACCGCGCGCTCGCCGGGGAGGGCTCGGCTCGCGGGCTCCTGCGCGCCAGCGCGCGCGACGACGGCATCCCCGGGTTCGCCCGGAACGACTACCGCGACGAGGACGAGTTCTGGGCGCAGATCGAGCGCGCGGTCGAGCACGCGCGCGGCTTCGCAGGCCGCATGCGCGCCGGCGACGTCCGCCACGACCCGCTCGGGGACGGTGCCTGCCACTCCTGGTGCGAGCTGGCGCCCATGTGCCGGGTGAGGCGCGCGTGAACGCGCCCAACCCCGAGCAGGCCGCGGCCATCGAGGCGCCCGGCGTCGTCTTCGTCTCCGCGGGAGCGGGGACGGGGAAGACGACGGTGCTCGTGGAGCGCTTCGTCAAGGCGGTGTGCGAGCGCGGCCTCGACGTCGACTCGCTCCTCGTCATCACCTACACGGAGCGCGCGGCCGGCGAGCTACGCGGCCGCATCCGGGCGCGCCTGGCC
>JBOHAK010000456.1:0-1903 GCA_050697795.1 Gaiellaceae bacterium | reverse complement strand
CAGGAGAGGCGCGCGCCTCAGGTGGTCGTGCGACAGGTCGAGACGCTTCCGCTCCCGGTCGAGGGCCCGCCGCGCCCCGGTCGAGAGAGCCGCGCGGGATCGGTCGAGCCGGGCCGTGAGCTCGGCTAGGTCGGGGACGACGAGCCGGGCGGCCGCAGTCGGCGTCGAGGCGCGCGCATCGGCGACGAGGTCGGAGAGCGGCGTGTCCTGCTCATGGCCGACCGCGGAGACGATCGGGACCCGGCAGCCGGCGACGGCCCGCACGAGTCGCTCGTCGCTGAAGGGCAGGAGGTCCTCGAAGCTCCCGCCGCCGCGAGCGACGACCACCACGTCCACCTCGGGCACCTCGCAGAGCGCCGCGAGCGTCGCTGCCACCGCGGCGGGCGCCTGCGGGCCCTGGACGTAGGTCTCCGCGACGAGGATGCGCGCGGCCGGGAAGCGCGCCGTCACGGCCGTGACGAAGTCGCGCTTGGCGGCCGCCTCGTTCCCGGTCAGGAGCCCGATCCGCCGCGGGAGGAGCGGGAGCGGCCGCTTGCGCTCGGCCGCGAAGAGGCCCTCGGCGGCCAGCGTCCGCTTCAGCCGCTCGATGCGGGCGAGCGCGGCGCCGAGCCCGAGCGGCTCGAGCGAGAGCGCCCGCAGCTGGAACGTCCCCCGCGCCTCGTAGAAGTCCGGCCGCCCGAAGGCGTGCACCCGGTCGCCGTCGGCGAGCTCGAGCCGTAGCGCGTCGAAGGTCGTCCGCGGCATCGTCACCGGGAGGCACGACCCGTCCTCCAGGTCCTTGAGCGTGAAGAAGACGCTCTGCCAGCCGGGCTGGCGGCGGAGCTCGGTCACCTCGCCTTCGACCCAGAGCGAGGGCAGTCGCGCGAGCCAGGAGCCCACGCCCCGGTTGAAGGCGGAGACCGAGTAGACCTTGCGGTCGCCGTAGAGCGTCGCCTCGACCTTCACGTCTCGACTCTAGCCCGCGAGCCCAAGTAACACAGTGTTACTTGGGGTTACAGCAGGATCTCGGCCGCCGTCTCGGGCGCGCACCCGAGGCGGCCGACGAGCTCGGCGGCGAGGTGCAGGTCGGCGCCGCTCTGGGCCAGGCGCTCGGCGAGCGGGAGCGGGTACCCCGCCTCCATGAGGACGTGCAGGCGCCAGCTCTCCACCTTGCCCCGTTCGTCCTGGTCCCGGTTCTCCAGAAGGGTCAACTGATCCACGCCGCGTCCGTTCTCCCTCATGAAGACGATTCCTGCCGCGATCGGTTTGCTGCTTCCCGCCGGGAAGCACCGCTAATCCAGGTCGGAGGCCCTGGCGCCGCGCTCGATCGCGTGTGCACGCTCCGCCGCCTCCGACTCGAAGGCGGCGATGCGATCCTCGGCGGCTCCGAGCGCCTCCTCGAGGCGGTCGGAGACCTGGCGGACGCGCTCGGTGGCGATCTCGCCCTGCGCCTCCGCCGTCCGGGCCGCGTCGCGCATGCGGCGCTCCATGCGGTCCGTCGTGGCGCGCGCGAGCTCGGCGATGCGGTCGGAGATCTCCTGCTCGGCCTGGCGCACGAACTGCTCGACGGAGTGGTCGAGCTCGCGCGAGAGGCGCTCGGCGGACTTCTCGCGCGAGGCCTTGATCTGCGCGTCGAAGCTGCGCTCGACGTTCTCGGAGAGGCGCGACGCGGCGCGCTCGAGGGCCCGCTCGAGCTGTGCGAGCTGGCGCCGCTCGGCGTCGCCGAGGCCGGCGGCCACCCGTGCGCGGGCCTCGGCCTCTTCGCGGTCGAGCTGCTCGCGGAGTGCGCGCTCCCGGCCCCTGAGGCGCTCGCTCATCTCGTTCAGAGCGCGACGCCGCTCGACGGCGTGCGCCTCGACCTCGTTCCGCCCCTCCTCGACGAACTCGGTGATGAGCCGCTCGAACTCGGTGCGCAGCTGTGCCA
>JBOHAK010000455.1:0-1625 GCA_050697795.1 Gaiellaceae bacterium | reverse complement strand
GGCGAGACGCGCACGGTGACCGTGACGCTCGCCGACCGCCCCGACTAGCGAAAGGGACGCATATGAAGCCCAGGATGCGAATCGCACTGGCCCTCACCGCCGCCGGCCTCGCCGGCGGCGGTGCCGTGGCCGTGGCCCAGGGCGGGGACGCCGGCCCGGCCGCAGAGCGGGAGGCGTTCCTCGAGGACGCGGCCGAGCGGCTCGGCGTCGAGCCGGATGAGCTCGAGACCGCGCTCGAGGAGGCGGCGGTCGCCCGCGTGGACGAGGCGGTCGAGTCCGGCCGCCTCACCGAGGCGCAGGCGGCGGAGCTGAAGGAGCGGATCCGCGCGGGCGAGGCCGGTCTTCCGGGCCTCGGCCTGCGCGGCGGCCCCCCGTGGCCCGGCGGGCCCGAGCACCGCGGCTTGGGACACGGACCGGGCCTCGTCGAGCCCGCCGCGGACTACCTCGGACTCGAGGGCGACGAGCTCAGGGACCGGCTCTCCGAGGGCGACTCGCTGGCGGAGATCGCCGAGGCCGAGGACAAGGAGGTGGACGGCCTCGTGGACGCTCTCGTCGCGGCCGCCCGCGAGCGGCTCGACGAGGCGCTCGAAGAGGGCCGCCTCGGCGAGGCCGAGCGGGACGAGATGGTCGAGCGCATCCGCGAGCGGGTAGACGCCCTCGTGCAGGACGAGCTGCCCGGCCGGGCCCCGCACGGGCGCTGGGGCGACAGGGAGTCCAACGGCTGAGCGCGCGAGGCGCGGCCAAGCAACACAGTGTTACTTGGCATGAGAAGGGGCCGCCTCGCGGCGGCCCCTTCCGCGCTTCGGGATCGAGTCGGGGCTACTTGACCTCGACGGTCGCGCCCGCCTCCTCGAGCTGGGCCTTGATCGAGTCGGCCTCCTCCTGCGCGACGCCCTCCTTGACGGCGTTGGGCGCGCCGTCCACGAGGTCCTTGGCCTCCTTGAGACCGAGGCCTGTGATCGCGCGGACGACCTTGATCACCTGGATCTTCTTGTCGCCGGCGCCCGTCAGGACGACGTTGAACTCCGTCTGCTCCTCGTCCGCCGCACCGTCTCCGGCGGCGGCCGGGGCGGCGCCGGGAGCCGCGACCGCGACCGGAGCGGCGGCGGTGACGCCCCACTCCTCCTCGATCTTCTTCTTCAGCTCGACCAGATCGAGAACGGTCATCTTCCCGAGCTCGTCGAACACCTTGTCGACTGCGCTGGCAGCCATTTACTCCTCCTCCTTGGTCTCTTCGGATGTCTCTGCGGGGGTTTCCTCGCCGGGTTCCCCGGCGTGCTCCGCGGCCGCCTCGGGCGGCTCCTCAGCCTGGAGCTGCTCGACGCGGGCGTCGAGCAGGCCGACGAGGTTCTGGAGCGGTGCGGCGAAGAGCCGGACGACCTCGTTCAGCGCCCCGACGATCGCGCCGAGCACCTGGCCTTGCAGCACGTCGGCCGGCGGGAGCGAGGCGAGCTCGACCACCTGCGCGGCGTCCATCGGGGCGCCCTGCAGGATGCCACCCTTGATCTCGAGGACCTTCGTGCGGCGGGCCGTGTCGTTGAGCGTCTTCGCGACGGCCGCCATGTCGCCGTCGCCGACGAACGCGATCGCGGTCGGGCCGTCCAGGAGCGCGGTGAGCGTCTCCA
>JBOHAK010000454.1:0-1660 GCA_050697795.1 Gaiellaceae bacterium | reverse complement strand
AGTGCCGCGAGCGCCGTCCAGATTGCCGGCGTCGGACGGGCCAGCCGCCGGCCGAGATCGTGCATCGGCCGATGGTACGCCGGGTTCCGGCTAGCGCCGTCCCCCGTCCGTGGGCTCGCGGTGGACGGCGACGCCCGACACGACGAGCGCGACGCCCGCTACCTCCAGCCACATGGGCACCTGCGCGAGCACGACGATCCCGATCACGGTCGCGGTCGCCGGCAGGAGCGACACGAGGAGGGCGTAGGTCGCGCGCCGCATGCGGGCCATCGCGAGCTGGTCGCAGACGTACGGGATAACCGACGACGTGATCCCCACCCCGACTCCGGCGGCCAGCGCGACCGGGTCGACGAGCGCCGGGAGCGCGTCCCAGCCGCCCAGGGGCGTCGCCACGACCCACGCGACGAGCATCGCGGCAGCGAGCCCGTCGATGCCGCTCATCCCGCCGTGCTGCGCGACCCGATGTGCCAACACGATGTAGAGGGCGAAGAGCGCCGCGTTCGCGAACGCGAACGCGAGCCCGACCGGCTCGGCGGCGAGCTGGACGTCGGTGAGTAGGTAGACGCCTCCGACCGCGAGCACGAGCGCCCCGCCGTTCCGAGCCGTGCGGGCCCCGAGCGCCGCGAGCCCGATCACCGGCAGGAACTCAATCGCCGCAACCGTCCCGAGCGGCAGCCGGTCGATCGAGACGTAGAAACAGACGTTCATGACCGCCAGCACCGCTCCCATCCCGACCACGAGCCGGCGGCCCGAGGCGTCGAGCGCCGCGAGCGTGCGCCACGGCCGCCGCCAGGCCGCGAAGACGAGCGCCGCGCTCGCGATCCGCAGCCATGCCACGCCGAGCGGCTGGACCAGCGCGAAGAGGAGCACGGCGAAGGCCGGGCCCAGGTAGTGGAAGACCGCGCTTCCGACGAAATACGTCGCCGGCGGGAGGGTCTCCGCGCGCCGTCTGAGGCTCGGCTCGGCCGCGATCTCCATGGGAAAAGTGTCGCTGCGCCGGCTAAGATCCGGAATGGTCGATCGAAGGCGATAACGCCCCGCGGCCTGGGGACGAAAGGAGTTCGAGGCCGACGGCCTACGAAGCGCAACTGCTCGACGCGACGAACCTACGGATCCTGGAAGAGCTCCAGGCCGACGCCCGCCTGACCATGGCCGAACTCGGCCGCCGCGTCAGCCTCTCCCCGCCCGCCGTCGCCGACCGCGTCCAGCGGCTCGAGCGCGCGGGCGTCATCACCGGCTACCACGCTGCGGTCGACCCGAAGGCGGTCGGCTACCCGATCGCGGCCGTCGTCCGCGTGCGGCCGGCCTCGCGGCAGCTCCACAAGATCCCCGAGGTCGCGCGCGAGCTGCCCGAGGTCGTCGAGTGTTACCGCATCACCGGCGAGGACTGCTTCTTCGTGAAGCTCCACCTCCGCTCCATGGAGGACCTCGAGGGCATCCTCGACCGCTTCGTCCTCTTCGGCCAGACGACGACGTCGATCATCCACTCGGCGCCTGTTCCGCGCCGCGGTCCGCCGCTCGAGCCCTAGCTGCGCCCGCGTCAGTGTGCGTGGGGGCGGCCGCCCGGCGGTGGCCACGGGACGATCGGCTTGCCGATCTCCCAGTGGTGGCCGAACGGGTCCTCGATCCGGCCGAGGCGCCAGCCGTGCTCTTCGACAAC
>JBOHAK010000453.1:0-2004 GCA_050697795.1 Gaiellaceae bacterium | reverse complement strand
GCGACGGCTCGCTCGCCGCGGTGGCCGAGGTCGCGCTCGACCGCGATCTGCCCTTCGCCTGCGTGCCGTTCGGCACGCGGAACCACTTCGCGGGCGACCTCGGCCTCGAGCCCGACGACCCGCTGGCCGCGCTCGCGGCCTTCGGCGGCGAGGAGCGCCGGGTGGACGTCGGAAGCGTGAACGGCCGCGTCTTCCTGAACAACGTCTCGCTGGGGATCTACGCGAGCTTCGTCCACGACCCGAGCCGCAAGACCCGGAACCGGCTCGTCGCCGCGCTGCGAATGATCCCGGCGGCGCTTGGGCGCGGCCGCCGCCCGCTCGCGCTCTCCTTCGAGACGGACGACAGGCGTGAGGAGCGGCTCGCCCTCGTCGCGCTCGTCGCTTCGAACGACTACGGCGGCGACACGCTCGCCGAGCTCGGCTCGCGTGAGCGCCTCGACGAGGGGCTGCTCCATCTCTACGTCGTGGAGGCGGTGGGCCGCCGGACGCTCCTCGCCCTCCTCGCCGGTGCGGCAGTGCGCGGGTCCGCGGAGGCGAAGGGCCTGGTGGAGTGGGCGAGCCCGCGTCTCACGGTCGAGAGCCACCGGGCGCGGCTCCATGCCGCCGTCGACGGCGAGCCGGTGGTGCTCGAGCCGCCGCTCGAGCTCGAGATCAGGCCGCGTGCGCTGCGCGCTCTGATCTTGCCGGCCTGAGAACCACCTGGTCGCCGGGGGCGAGCCCGACGCGAGCGGTCTCGCCGGCGGGCAGCTCGATCACGGCCTTCGAGCCGCGGCAGCCCGCCACGCGCCACGGCGCCAGGTGCTCCACGACGCGGAGGACGCGGTGCTCCCGGTCGAGGAAGACCGCGTCGATCGGGAAGCGCATGAACCACATGTGAATGGAGGAAGCGGGGCGAAGGAGAAGCCCTTCGCCCCGCTCGAGCCCTGCACGCCCGAGGAGCCCTCGGAGGCGGGTGAGCGGCGTCTCCGCGAGGAGACACCGCTCACATACCAGGCTGCCGTCTTGACGTTCCAGGGAGAAGGACAAGCCCCTAGTACCCGACGTGGATGTGGTCGTCGTGGTCGCCCATGGGGAAGGACGGGCCGCCGAGGCCGAGGAGCGAGATGACCTGCTTCGGCTGGAGCTCGGACGGCAGGAGCAGGATGTTGCGGACGGCCCGCTCCGTGAGCCCGCCAGGCTCCTGGTTGCCGACGATCGACGCGCCGCCCAGTGCGGCCACGTCCACTGCGAGGCCGTACACGTGGGCCGAGACGACGCCGGGCCGCGAAAACAGGCGGTGGCCGTTCGTCAGGCTCGAGACCGTGACCTGGCCGTGGGCCTCTGCGAGGTAGCGGAGGAGGACGAGGACGCGGACGTCCGTGCGGCCCATGGCGATGTCGAGCCGCCCGCCCGCGTAGATGTCCAGCCGGCCGTCGGCGAGCACCTTGGCCTGGAGGTCCGGCTTCGCGGCCTGGAGGCCGGTGACCAGCGCGTCCAGCCCGACGGCGCGGTTGTAGCGGGTGAGGGCGAAGGCGCGGTCGGCATAGCCCGTGCGCCCGCCGTAGGCGAGCAGCGCGCGCCAGGCGTCGCCCTCGGCTCCGAGCTCGGCGAGCCGCCGGGCGGTGCCGCGGACCGGAGCCAGGTTCATCGAGCCGCCGTCGAACCCGCGCAGGCGGAGCACGGCGAGCACCACTTCCCAGTCGACGCCCGCCTGCTTCGCCTCGCGCTCGAGCGCCTCGGCGAAGGCGCCGTCGAGGCGGCGGGCCGGGGGCGTCGGGTCGGGGAGCGTGCGGTGGAGCCAGACCGTGGCGAAGAGGCCGTCGGCATCCGCCTCCGGGTCGAGCTCGTGCGAGCTCGTCGTCGACTTGTCGAGCACCGGGAGCTCCGACGGATCCGGGGTGCCACCCTCGTCCAGGTGCGGGGGCGCGGGCTCCTCGGGCTCCTCGTCGCTGCCGGAGCCGGAGCCGGGGGTGCCGGAGCCGCCGCCCGTGCCGCCGCCCGTGTCGGGCTGCTCGGCCGGTGCGC
>JBOHAK010000452.1:0-4495 GCA_050697795.1 Gaiellaceae bacterium | reverse complement strand
TCGCGGGCGGCGCTCTCGACGCGGGCGATCGTCGCCTCGCCGGAGGCCGTCCCGTTCCCGCCGCCGTTCGTGTTCCTGAGGCGGTCGTGGAGGCCCATCGCTAGCCCCGCTTGAAGAGCCGGCGCTTCTGCGCCTTCGCGGCTTCCGCGGGCAGGAGCCCCTTCGCCATCTCGCGGACCGCCTTCGAGTAGTCGGCGCCGCCCTCCGCGAGGACGGCCGGGTTGCCCCGGTTCACGGAGATGGGAACGGCCCTGTCGCTCGGGATCTCGAAGCGCACCTTCACGTCGAGGGCGCCTTCGACCTCGCTCCGCTTCATCCCGACCTTGGTGTTGGCCCGGTTGAGGACGACGCGGATGCGGTTGGTCGGGAAGGCGAGGAGCTCGAGGGTCTGGAGCGCGAGGCGCACGTTCTTGAGCGTCGGCACGTCGAGCCCGCAGACGATCAGCAGCTCGTCGGTGCGGTCGAGCGTCGCCAGCATCGGCCCGTGGAAGAAGGGCGACGTGTCGACGACGATGACGTCGTAGCTCTCGCGAGCGACCTCGAGCAGCCGGCTGAGCTTCGTCTCGGTGACGAGCTCGGCGTCCTCGGGGCGCAGCGGCGCCGGGAGGATGTCGAGGCCGGAGACGTGCCGGGTGGTGTAGCCGGCGAGCTTCTCGGAGTCGAGCTCGCCCGGGGCGACGACCAGGTCGTAGATCGTCTTCTCGGGCTCGATGCCGAGCATGATCGCGGCGTCCCCGAACTGGAGGTCGAGGTCGAGCAGGAGCGTCCGCTTGCCCTCGAACTTGGCGAAGGCGGCGGCGAGGTTCGTGGAGGTGACCGTCTTGCCGGTACCGCCCTTGGGCGAGAACACGGTAACGATGCGGCCGCGCCGCCCGGGCGCCGCCATCGGGCGGTGGCCCGACTTCGACGCCTTGCGGATCGCGAACACGACGTTCTCGGTCATCTGCGGGAGGAGCAGGACGTCCGACACGTCGGCGTCCAGCGCCTCCTCGAGCAGCGCCGAGGCCTCGCCCGAGGCGAGCAGGATGATCGGCGCACGGGTGTGCTCGCGGATGGAGGCGATCTCGTCCCCGGGGAGGGTCGAGCTCCGCGTCCCGTGGAGGACGACCTGCAGGTGGCCACCCGTCAGGGTCGGGGCCGACTCCATCACGGTCGAGCTCGCTCCGACGAGCTCGACCTCGCCATGGCGCTCGAGCGCCTCGCGGAGCTGGTCGAGACCGTCGCAGGAGCCGGTGACGAAGATCCGGACCTGCTCGCGGGTGCCGACGGTGGTGTCGACGCTCATCAGGAACCCCCTTCAGGAGTGAGGAGAGCGATCTGCTGTGCCTTGAGACCGTCGGTGAGCACGGTCGCGACCGTCTCCACGCTGTCCGGGCTGTCCGAGGCGTCGAGCGGCGGCCGGAGCTGGAGCGTCCAGGCGGGGCCGTCGTCGCGGACGACGAAGGCGAGCTTCTGCGCCTGCGCGTCCGTCACGGCCAGGAGCACGGACAGACCCTTGCCCTGCTCGGCACCGTCCGCGAGCTTGCTCGTCGTCGTCTGCTGTACCGGGGCGCGGAGCACGAGCAGGTCCCGGAGCACGACGCGGCTCGCAGTCAGCTCCTCGCTGGACGTGCCCTGCGGGACCGGCCCGAAGTTCACGAACTTGTAGTTGATCGTGGCGACGAGGTCGACGCGATCGCCTTCCTGCAGCGTGCCGGCGAGGAGCTGGTGCTCCGTACCCGGAACCTGGAACGCGCGCAGGTTGCCGGTGAGCTGGGCGCGAACGCCCCGCTCCGCCTGAGACCGGAAGCGGAGCTGGCTGACCTGCTCGCCCTTGTACACCGGCTCGGACACGATCTTGGTGGCGACGTCCTGCGGCTCGAGGAGCGCACCGGGTGCGACGATCGAGCGCTCGACCTCGGCCTTCTCGATGTAGCCGCCGGACTCGAGCTCGGCGCCGGACGTGCCGGACGGGATGTTCTTGGCCGCGACCCAGACGGGGACGAGCTCCTGATCCTCCTGGAGCCGCCCGCGCTCCTGCGCGACGTAGTAGAAGACCAGCAGGACCGCGACCGCTGCGAGCGCGATCGCAAGCCCGATATTGCGGAGGCGATACGTCATTGCACCACGTCTTTCTCTTCTCGGCTTGTGCGGCTTGCTTGCCTATCGGCTGTCTCGGCCCGAGGGATTAGGCCTCATTCGACGAGCGAGACTGCGCGCGCGCCGAAGTCCTCGGGCGACGCCTCCTCGCTGAAGATTCCCTCCCAGACGACCTTCGTGAAGTGGCCGAAGATCTTGTTGTTCTTAGATCCCTGGATCACGTGGCCGGTGACGACGAAGCCGACCCAGCCGACGATCTCGTACTCGAAGCCGGCGCCTTGCTCGCGCGTCGCGCGGTAGACGGGGAAGAGGAGCTCCTTGCCCTCGAGCGCGACGTCGTCGAGAGCCGACTTGAAGTTGGGGTTGGTGTTGTACTTCGCGCCGGGATCCGAGAAGTACCACCCGAGCGGCATGTAGCCCTCGTAGCCCGACCGGATCCAGTCGCCGAGCGTCCCGGGGTTCGTACCCCCGTGCGAGCCGTCGATGTTGATAAGGCGGTAGGCGCCGGGCCCGACGGTGTCGAGCTCGAGGTCGGTCGGCTCGCCCCACCGCTTACCCTGCAGATAGGGATGCTGCTCGTCGACGGCGATGGGAGCCGCCCACTTCGCGTTCGCGAGCACGCCCACGCGTGCCGTGGCGGTTCCGTTCACGGTGACGGAGTCGATGCCGAAGATCTTCGAGAAGAAGCCCGGTGCGGGACGCGAGCCGGTCACCTTCACGGTGTCGGTCGAGATCTCAACACCGTCGAGGCCGCCGCCGTTCTTCGTCGCGTACTCCGTTGCGAGTGTGTTCGCCTCGCCCGGGTCGTCCGGCAGGGCCTGGGCCGCCGCGAGCGCGGAGGAGTCCATGGTCGCCTGGAGCTTCCGGTCCTCTCGGTACCAGGAGCCGACGTCGAGCACGGCCGCGGCCATCCCCAGGAGGACGACCAGGAAGAGGACGGTTACCACCGCAGCCTGACCGCAGTCGCGTCTGCGCGAGCTCATTCCACACGCTCCGTCGTCGTGCTCGTCAGGTTCCCCGACTTGGCGACGAACCAGAGGAGCTTGATGTCGTACGGGTAAGAGGCGCTGACGGTCACGTCCTCGCCCTGCTGCCAGCTCGAGGTCACGGTGACGTCGAGCTTCGACTGGTCGAGGTCGGCCGCCGAGGAGCGCACCCGGTCTTCGACCGTGGAGGAGGGGCTGGAGATATGCCGCCCGACGGCGCCCTGCCGCGCGCCGGCGCGCACCGCGTCAGTGAGCGTCACGTACTGGTGGAAGACGATCCCGAACTGGATGACGCCGAAGAGCAGGAGTGCGAGCAGGGGGAGGACGAGAGCGAACTCCGTCATCGTCTGGCCCTGCTGTCTCTTGTGCGGCGAACGTCTTGGCGGCGAAAGCTTCATGAAAATCTTGGTGTGCCTCGGTTTGGAGCGCGGGCGAGCCTCGTCGTGAGACCCGCCCGAGCTTCGACTGGACTCGTTAGAGAATCCCGGTGACGGCGTTGATCGCCGCGGAGATGCCGCCCGAGAGGGCGGTGAGGGCGGCGACGACGAGGAGCGTGATGACGGCGAGGACCACGCCGTACTCCGCCATGGTCTGACCGTCCTCGCGCCTCGTCTGATCGATGAGGGACTTGAACATTCTCGAATCACCTCCCTTCCCTACTCCGGACACGCACGCCGGCGCGCTGGACGTCGAACGAACCGATCGCGAGGGTGAAACCTGGGTGACGCCTGTGGATCGATTCGTCGGACGGGCTTGCAGCGTGGTCACTTGATGAAGACCTCCCGAACATCCTCGAGCTGTCCGGCGTGATCGCTCCGCCGTAGGCTCCAACTGCCCCGCACCATCGGGCAGTCGGGCGGTCAGGAGAATCCCTCGGCAGGGGGGTTCCCCGGGTAATTGACCCATTCGGGGGAAGAGCGCCCGCGCGTCCGCGCCCGATAGTCCCACCGAAGTCCGCTGCGGCAGCGGATTCGATCAGACAAGACGTTCCGCGCCGATGTGGCGGCCTCGGCGCCCGACAACGGGAGCACCAGGCACATGCCACAGAAGACGACTCCGCGGCGCCTCATCACGCCGCTTCTGCTCTTCACGCTCGCCGGCTGGGCCCTGTGGGCCCTCGGGCGCAACACGCACGACGAGCCGGCCGAGACCCCGAACGCAGCGGCCGGCCCGGCGAACGAGCCGGAGCCGACGGCCGCCCCCGCGCGCGAGCGCGCGACGTGGAGCAAGCGCCGGCTCGCGACGAGCCTCGCGTTCGCCACCCTCTTCTTCGGGGGCGCCGCCTTCTCCGCGGGCGCCGGCGACGTCGTGGCAGAGGCCATCGAGGGCGCCACGACGACCGAGGTGACCTCCACCGAGGAGGCGCCCGCCGAGCCCGAGGCACCGGCCGAGCCCGAGGCGCCCGCCGAGCCCGAGGCACCGGCCGAGCC